>CAXTBJ010000054.1:0-9404 GCA_964242585.1 uncultured Bryocella sp. | reverse complement strand
GATATACCTGCTGTTAAGGCGCAGGCTGCCGGCCTGACCCACAACAGACCCTAGCTACGCTGTTTGGCTTTTCTTTCTGTCATCCCCCGCAGGGAATCTGCTTTGCGCCGTCCAAGACACCCTGTGCGGAGGCGTTACAACCCCGCATACCAGTCGTACCCCAGCTCGGTCCAGTAATCGTCCGGCCTGCGGTCCGTGTAAGCGATTAGCCCAATGCGTTTGATCTGCTTGTAGCCGTACTTCGTGGGCATGTGCAGACGCAGCGGCGCGCCGTGCGACTGCGTGAGCGGCGCGCCCATCATCTCGGTTACCAGCAGCGTCTGCGGGTGCCGGCAGGCAGGCAGATCGTAGCCGTTGTAGTAGTCGCCGTCGGGCGTCTCCATGTACACAAAGCGCGGCTCGCGGCCGTTCGCCTTCACCGGCGGGTAGGCTTCTAGAAAATCCGCCAGGCGCACACCGGCCCAGTGCACGATCTGACTCCAGCCCTCGATGCACTTGAATTGCGTCACCAACTCGTGCCGCGGAAACTGCCGAAGGTCCTCGATCGTCAGCAGCAGACCGGGTGTGCCGGGCGGCAGCGTGGAGTAGCTTTCGCCCGCCTCCTCTTTGCCGCGCGGCTTGCGGCCGGTGCGGTTTTCGTCCTGCTCGGGCTTGTCGCCTGCCTCGGCCGGCGTCATCTTGGCGGAGCTCTCGATCTTCGGGTCCACCTTGCTGTCGTGGCCTTGATCGCCCTTGTTCTCGCCCGAATACCGGTAATTCCACGCCGTGACATCAGGGGCAAAGCGCGGATGCCCGGCTGCGTTGGCCGTCCCGACTACCTGCAGCCGATAGCTCTCCGGCACCAGTTCCTTCTTCAGCCCAAAGACGCCGTTGATGCGCAGGGTCTCCGCCCGGCTCAGCGGATAGGTCGGTGCCAGCGCGGTGTCGCGGAGCAGGTCGCGGGAAAGGTCCGCGTTGGCCTCGAACGTCCTTCGCAGCAGCCTGGGCAGCATCTCGTCTTCGGGCTCGCGGTCCAGCCAGCGATAGAACCCAAACCCGGCCACCGCGCCCGCGCCGGCCAGCACAAACGAGCGCCGTGTACGCCGTCGCGAGGCCGCGAGCACCGCTGCATCGGCCGCCTCCGTGCCGGGTACGCGATGGGTCATGACGTCGTCCGCGTCCTTCGGGTCCGCAGGGCGCCCATCGCCCGGCGCTTCCCCTTGCGGGTTCGCGCTGCCGGCCAACGGCTTGGCTGCCTGCTCCTCCGGGCTCATCGCCAGCTTCTCCGTTCCGCCTCAAGCGAGGGCGCTTCCACGCGCTGAATCTCATAGCCCGACACCATGGAGCGAAAGTTGTTCCAGCCCGCCAGCATCACCTGCTGCACATGGATCAGAAAAAAGCCGCAAAAGGCCACGGTAAGCCAGAAATGCAGCCAGCGCGCCATTTCATAGCCGCCCAGCGCCGTCGTTAGCCAGTGCAACTGCGTCGGCTTGTAGATCGCCATTCCGGTTACCAGGGCACCCGCGCCCATCGCGATCACGGCGGTGTAGGCAATCCGCTGCGCGCCGTTGTACTTGGTCTGCGGCGGCAGGCCTTTGCGCAGATGCAGATCCACCAGCGTCACCTGGAGGGCATCGCGCAGGCTGCATCGCTGCGGCAGCAGAAAGCGCCACTCACCGGAGAACGCGAGAAACAGCACATAGGCAAGGCCGTTCAGGCCGAAGATCCACATGAAAAAGAAGTGGTAACTCAGGCCCTGGGTGACGTGGTAGGGCACACCCAACGCATGGTAAAACCAATCCGGAAACAGGCGAAAAACCGTAAGGCGGCCAAACCCCACGCGGTACACCCGATGCGCGTGCCGGTACGCGTTGTCCGAGTCGTTCCAATAGATCAGCAATCCGCTCCAGATCATGGTAAACAGCACGGGGAAGTTCACCCAGTGCATCCACCGCAGCGCCAGCGGATGCTTGCGTTCCAACCGAATGCTGGCAGGCGCGGCGGCTTCTGGCGCTGCCCGGCGCCCGGAATGCTGTTCTGCGCTCATGCTGAGCCTGCCTTGGGGTGGAGCGGATCGGTCTCCGGTTGGACGGCTGTGCAGGCGGTCCGTTAGGTGTCTGTCAAAGGATCGGGAGGACAAATGTCTGGGGAGGGTGCCGGAACGGTAATCTCCCAGGGGGCTCCAATGCCTTGTGAGCGCCGCTTCCCAAAGGTATACTAGGTTTTCGTGCAGTTTTAACCCTTTTGTTGAGAGCGACTTCTGTTCAGAGTGACTCGATCCGCGGACCTCTGCGGTTTTCCGGTCCTACGCCGAACCCTGGAAGGTAGATGAGACAGTCCATCCCATTCGTAATCTCCTCCGATGTGCGTTCTGTGACACGGGAGGAGAGCGAATCGAGGGTAGGGACCCGGGATGAAGCCGCCGAACTGGCCGGGAGCGCGCTGCGGCGTTCCCGGCAAGCCGCCGAGGCGCTGCTCGCGATGCAGGCCCCGGACGGCTCCTGGTGCGGCGATCTGCTGGGCGACTCCACCCTGCTCTCCGACTACATCCTGCTGCAGCTGTGGATGTTTCCGCCTGACGGGGACGGTGCGTGGCGTCATCCCGATCCCATCCGCATCGAGCGCGTTCTCCACTCCATCTGGCGTCACGAGCGGCCCGAAGGCGGCTGGAATCTATTCCCGGGCGGGCCGGCGGAGATCAACGCCACCGTCCGTGCCTATACGGCGCTGAAGCTGGCCGGCATGTGTCGGCGGGGATCGGGTGCGTTTGGTTCACCCGGCCCGGATGGCCCGGACGCCTCCTTCCAGGCCCGGCGGGAGCTGCAGGCCGGGCTTGATCGCGTCTGCGGCCTGATTCAGGGCATGGGCGGTCTGCAGGCCTGCAATAGCTACACCAAGATCAATCTGAGCCTGTTCGGGCTCTTTCCACGGCGTTTCGTGCCCACCGTGCCGCCGGAGATCCTGCTCGTGCCGGGCAGCGTGCTCTACGAGATGAGCTCCTGGACGCGCACCATCATCGTGCCGCTGGCCATCGTGCAGGCGCTCGGCAGAACCTGCCCCACCCCGCACGGGATGACCGTCAATGAGCTGCTGAAGCCCAACAAACGCCTTTCCTTGCCCAAACGCGACCGCATCTCCGAGCTTTTTGTGCAGGCCGATCGGCTCTTCAAGCTGTGGCAGCAGCGCGGCCCCCAGAAAATTCGCTCCAAGGCCATCCGCTCCGCGGAGCGCTGGATGCTGGAGCACATGCAGTACGCCGAAGGTCTTGGCGCCATTTACCCGGCCATGATGTACGCCATTATGGCTATGGATGCCCTGGGCTACGAGCGCGATCAGCCCGACCTTGTGCTCGCGATGAAGCAGTTTGAGGATCTGCTGCTCGACAACGGCGACCTTTTGGTCTTCCAACCGGCCAAGTCGCCGGTGTGGGATACGGCCATCGCCGCCTTCGCACTGGGCGAGTTGCTCGCCGTCGCCCCCGACCCGGCCGCCGCACGGCAGCTGACGCGCGCGGCCGACTGGCTGCTCGAAAAAGAGGTCCGCCGCAAGGGCGACTGGTCGGAGAAACGGCCCGACCTCACCCCCAGCGGCTGGGCCTTTGAGTTCGCCAACGAGTTCTACCCCGACATCGACGACACGGCGATGGTGCTGCTCACGCTCCTGCACGCGCAGGCCTCGGACCCGGAGCGCCAGGCCAAAACCGAGCGCCGCGCCACCGAATGGCTGCTCGGTATGCAAAGCTCCGACGGCGGCTGGGCGGCCTTTGACGTCGATAACAACTGGGAGATCCTGAACCGCGTCCCCTTCGCCGACCACAACGCCATGCTCGACCCCACCTGCGCCGACATCACCGGCCGCGTGCTGGAGTCGCTGTGCCGGCGCGGCATGACCTTTCGCGACGAGCCCATCCGCCGCGGCGTGCACTACCTGCTCGCCACGCAGGAGGGGGATGGCCGATGGTACGGCCGCTGGGGCGTCAACTATATCTACGGCACATTTCTGGCGCTGCGCGGCCTCCAGGCCTCAGGCGACCCGGCGGCAGGCCGTGCCATGCGGGGAGCCGTGGGGTGGTTGAAGTCCGTGCAGGCGGAGGACGGCGGCTGGGGGGAAAGCTGTCTGGGCTACGAAGAAAACCGCTACGTGCCCGCGCCGAGCACCCCCTCGCAGACAGCCTGGGCGCTCTTGGGGCTGATCGCCGCCGAAGGACCCGGCTCCGCCGCGGTGCGGCGCGGGGTGGAGTGGCTCCACGACCACCAGCGCATGGATGGCACCTGGCACGAGGAGTTGCACACCGGCACGGGCTTCCCGAACGTCTTCTACCTCAGCTACGGGCTCTACAGAAACTACTTTCCGCTGCTTGCGCTGGCAACCTACGCCAAACGCACAGAGCAGAAGGCCCCCTCGGCAGCTCTGGTCATGCAGCTGGCCGGCGCGGTGGGGAGTCTGGCCGGCTAAAACGGTCTGTACTGCCTCTCTTTGTCAGTCCCAAAGAGAATTCGCCGTTGCGTTTGCCATTGCCCTTCTTTCTGTCATTCCCGAAGGGAATCCGCTGTTGCCGTCGCCGTCGCCTTCCCACCGCCCGCAAGCAGATCCCCCATCCGCAGATACACCCCATTCGTCCAGCCGAAGCCGATCACATTCGCCTTGTAGCCCGCCGCCACCGCGATATTCGCTGAACCGCTGACGACGTTGTACTTCTCCCGCACCGTGCCGTCACGCCGGAAGTTGTCGAGCACCGTGGCGGAAAACTCCCGCGACACGCGCCCGGCGTCGTCGTGGAAGCCGTACCGCTCCAGACCCGCCGTCGCGAACCAGTTTGTGGGCGCCCAGCCGTAGGGCAGGTCCCACTGCGTGCCGGACCCCTCGGTGCTCGTGGCCAGCCCGCCGCCGCGCTCAAAGTCGGCGAGGTGGTGTTCCACTGCCGCGGCCTGGGCCGGGCTGGCCAGCCCGGCCCACAGCGGATAAAAGCCGGCGATATAGCGGTAGGTGGACTGCGCGCCCGTCAGGTCGTCCCAATCGAAGAAGAAGCCCACCCGCTCGTTCCACAAATAGCGGTTCACGGCGCCGCGCCGCGCTTCGGCCGTCGCGGTCCAGTGCGCGGCCTCCGCCGGACGGCCGAGCAGCGTGGCGAAGTGCGCAAGATCGGTCTCGTACTTGAACAGCAGGCTGTTCAGGCAAACCGGCGCATAATCCTCCGCCGAACCGCTGAACGGCCCGAAGCGGAAGCTGGTATCGAAGCCGGACTCCCGCATCGCGCGGTCGCCTTCATAAAACTTCGCCGTCAGCCGATGGCCGTCCACGACCGCGTGCGCGCACACGTGCGAAACGCGCACATCGCAGCTGGTCTCGGCAAGCCGGGCTGCCTGGGCGGGCGTGGGATCGGCGGCGCCGTCCACCAGATAGCCGCCTGTTGCGCCCGCCGCTTGGCCTACGGCTTGGCCCGCCGCCTGGCCTACGGCTTGGTCCGGATGGGCGAGCAGCCAGCGGATCACGTCAGGGTAGTAGCTGCTGTCGTCGGCCATCTCCGGCACGGGGCCCGCGCCGAGATCGTGATACCGCGCTAGGCCGGTCGTGCCCAGCGTGTGCGCCGGCGAAGTCCACAGCGCGTGGTCCCGCTCGGCCAGGGTATAGGCGCGGGCCAGCCAGGCCGTGTCGAGTGGCGCTGCGCTTTGCGCGTTTGCCTGGACCTGAGCATGGCCATGCTCATACACCTCCCGAATCATGGAGGACAGCAGCGGCGGCTGCGAGCGCGTTAGGAAGTAGGTGCGATTGGCATTCAGCAGCGCGCCGTAATTCTCAATCTCGAAGAAGAAGTTCTCGACCATGCCGCGGGCGAGGTCGTCGCGGCCGTTGTCGAGCAGTCCCAGCAGAATAAAGTAGCTGTCCCAGCCGTACATCTCGTTGAAGCGGCCGCCGGGCACCACGTAACGATGGGGCAGATAGAGCAAACCCTCGGTCGCCAGCTCCGCCGGACGCACCTCGCCGAGCGCGTGGATGGGCCGCGGCAGGTGCAAAATGCGGACGTGGCATTTGGCCTCCAACGCGGCAACGGCCGCCGGCGGCTTCATCCCGGCGGGCAGGTACAGCACCGGGGCCGTCGTCACCTTCGGGTCCACGACGGAGCTGCACTCCTCGGTGGACCGCGAAAGCCGGTCCCAGCTCGCGCGGATATACGCGCTGAGGTCGGCGGCACTGGCGTTGGCAGTGGAAACCGTGGCGGTGACGGTGTGCGGTGGTGCCAGCGTCTGCGCCGGCACTGCCGTGGCCGGCAGAATAACCAGCCATAAGCTCGCTCCGAGCGAACGAAGGAACTGCCGTGAAGCGCTCCGGCAGACAACAGTGGAAGACGGCAAGGTGGTCAGATCGCGTGGGTGCACAGAAGGGTCCTGGATAAGGTCACGGCTATGCTAACCCCTGCGCGGCCGGCAGCGACACACGCATCGTCGTGCCTTTGCCCAGGAGAGACTCGACCGCGATCCGCCCGCCGTGCCGCTCCACGATCTCGCGTGAGATGTACAGCCCCAGGCCGTTGCCCAGATCGCCCTTGGTCGAGTAGAACGGCTCGAACAAACGCTTCTGAATCTCCTCCGGAATGCCTTGGCCGTCGTCGCTGACCGCAAAGCCGGTCTCGGGCAGCGCCTCGCCGCCACCCGTGCTGACGATGCTCACCGTGACATGGCCGCCCACTGGGGCGGCGTCGATCGCGTTTGAAACCAGGTTGGCCAGCACCTGCCGCAGTTGGCCCACGACCCCGGAGAGCCGCACCTCGCGATTGCCCTCCAGCCGTACCGTGATCTGCCGGTTGCGGATCTTGCCCGCAAACAGCCGCAGCACGTCGTCAATCATCTCGCCGGCGCGAAAGCTCTCGCGCCGGTCGGCGCTCTCGCGATTCCAGCGCAGGGTCTGCTTCGTGATGCCGGAGATGCGCTCCAGCTCGCTTTCCACCATGCCGATGTAGCCGGTCGCGGGCCCGTCGTCATGGACCTCGCCGCGCAGCAGATACATCAGGTTCGTGATGGCCTCGAGCGGATTGTTGATCTCATGGGCGATCACGCTGGTCATGCGGCCGGTCAGCGCCAGCTTTTCGTTCATGCGCAGCGCCGTTTCGCGCTCCTTGCTCTCGGTCAGGTCGATGAAGCAGCCGATCCAGCCGGCGCGGGCGGCCCCGGCGCGGTGAAACGGCACGGCGCGCACAAAGTTCCAGCGTTCAGGCCCGAGCAGCGCCAACTCCGCGCCGGACTCGGCCCTGGCCTCGACGGCCGGCTCGGCGGCTATTCCTGTGGCCGGCGCGGTAGCGGGACCACCGGCCGTCGCGGCACCGGCAGGGGCAAGCGGCGTCCGCAGCCGCACCTCGGCCTCGAAGTCGGTATTGGCGTCCACCGCCCGCGTCCACCGGTCGGCGCACATCGCCGCGTCCTCCGGGGCCAGTTGCCGCTCGTCGAACCAGCGGCCCGTGTCGCTGAGGCCCGTTTTGTGCCAGCGATCGTTGGTATAGGTGAGCCGGCCCTCGTCATCGGCGGTAAACACACGTACGGGCAGCGCCTGCGTGAGCTGCCGAAAGCGCGCCTCGCCCAGTTCCACGGCCTCCTCCGCGCGGCGCAGGCTGATCGTGGTCAGCGCCGAGCGGAAGTCCCGCGCGGAATCGATCTCCACCGCCGTCCACGGCTCGCTGCGCCCCTTCACCGTCTCCTTCCACTCCGCAAAGGAGTTTCGCGGGTGCAGCGTCAGGTTCCCGTCGGCGATCTTTTCCGGCTCGCCGGCCCAGCGCACCGTCCTCACCACCTCCGGCCGGAACCACAGCACATACCGGTGTTGCACGGCGGAGATGCGGATGGCCAGCAGACCGCTCGCCGCTTCGCGAATCTCCCTGGCCCAGGGCAGCTCGGTGCACAGGTGCGAGCTGACCCAGGTATCCATCTCCCCCTTCTCATTCAGCCATGCGGTCAGGCGCTGGATGGCCGCCTTCGCGGGCACCTCCCCCTGGGTCACAATGTCCTCTTCCACCACCAACGCCACCCCCGCGGCACCGGTGATCTCCAGCACCTGCGGCAGCTGCACGGCCAGGCCATCCAGGTAATTCTGCTCGGCGGCGAGCTCGGTCAGGATGTTGCGCTGCACGGCGTGAAAGCGCACCATCGCCTGCAGGCGCGCGGCGGTGTGGAAGCTGGTCAGCTGCGTGCTCGCCATCTTGCTGAGCATGTCGCAGGCGCTGCGCACAAGGTACGGCACCAGCCGCGGCTCCGGATGGTGACAGCTCACCAGACCCCAGAGCTTGCCGTCGGTCACCAGCGATATGGACATGGACGCCGCCGTGCCCATGTTGCGCATGTACTCCAGGTGCGTGGGAGACACGCTGCGCAGCAGGCTCAAGGACAGATCGAACTGCCGCGCCCGCCCGCCCGCCCCGTCCGGCAGCCCGATCAGCGGCGACGGCGTGTAGGCCGCGTCCGGAATGATGCGCACCGTATTCAGCACATAAAGATCCCGCGCCTGCTGCGGAATGTCCGAGGCCGGGAAGCGCAGGCCCAGATAACGCGGCAGCCGGCCGTGATTTACCTCCGAAAGCACCGTGCCGTGGCCCTCCTCATCGAAGGCGTACAGCAGTACGCGATCGAAGCCGGTCAGGTCCGCGATCTGTTGCACAAGCGCATCGCAAAGCTCCTGTTGGCTGCCCAGCCGGCTCAGTGTGCCCACAAAATTCGTGATCACGCCGTTCATCATCTCCGGCCCCACAAGCTGGTCCTGCAGCTCGAACTCCAGCACCCGCTCCGAGCCCGCACCATGCGTGACGACGCTGAAAAACTCACCCGCCAAGCGGAAGGAGCCCAAAAACGTGACCAGACCGTCGCGCTCCGCGAGGGGCAGAAAGCGTAGCCCGCGCAGGGCGGAGAGCAACTCCCGGCCCAAAAGGCTCTCAAGCGGCGCCCCCAGAATCAGGCGAAACGGCAACCGAAGGAAGCGGTCCGTGTTCTCGCTGGCAATCAGGACCGATTGAAACTCGCTATCCGTGACCAGCAGAAAACCGTGCTGCTGCACCGCGCCGGGCACACGGATGGGTTCGTCCTCGCACCGGACCCCGGTCGCCGCGATCTCGTCCGCCACCCGGCTGGCGCCCTCGGCAACGGTCTGTTGTAGCTCATCCATGGTGCTGGCTCACACATCGTTTCGATGCCTTATTCTCGCGCGGCGTTCCCACGGGCGTTTCAGCCCCGACGGGTCTCGACTCTGCTCGACTGTGCTCAATGGCGCGCGCGATGACGTCATCTCGCGCGTCCTCCGTCATTGCGCGTGGAAATCCCCCGTCACGGTCCCAGCCTCGCCGCCTTCGAGCGCCCCGCGGAAGATCGCAAAGGTGCGTTTGGCCGCGCGCACCAGCCGCTCGGCATATGCGTCGGGCACCGCGGCGATCTCCCCTTGCACCTCGC
>CAXTBJ010000053.1:6368-28869 GCA_964242585.1 uncultured Bryocella sp. | reverse complement strand
CCTGGCGGCGGCGCTCGAGCCGTGGACCCCGTTCGACTTTGTCGTCGAGCCGGGGTTTGAGAGCTTTCCGCTGCGGTATGCCCCGGAGCTGCGGGCGGATCTGACACCCTATCTTGCTGCCGGCGAGGCAGGGCCCCTGCTGCGTAGGTTTCTTGCGGGTATCTCGAGCGCACCGCAGCCGGTTGTCAGCTTCCTGGTGGGTTTGAATCAGCGGGTGCAGGCGGAGATCGGCTACAACGTGCGGCTGGAGCATGGGGTGCAGAGCCCGGAGCAGACCCTGGAGCAGCGGTCGGGGTCGTGCCGTGATTCGGCCTGGCTGCTGGTGGAGCTTTGCCGGCAGATGGGGCTGGCGGCGCGGTTTGTTTCGGGGTATCTGGTGCAGTTGGCGGCTGACCGCCAGGCCGAGCCGACGGGAGCGGAGATGGCAGGGCCGAGGGTGGACAGCGCCGATCTGCATGCGTGGGCGGAAGTGTATCTGCCGGGGGCGGGGTGGATTGGGCTCGATCCGACCTCCGGGCTGCTGGCGGCCGAAGGGCACATCCCACTGGCATGCGCGCCGACGCCGTCGCAGGCTGCGCCGATCGGGGGCACGGTGGAACCGGCCGGGGTGACGTTTCGCCACAGCCTGACGGTGCGGCGGGTGAACCAGGCGGCTGAGCCGGCGAAGCCCTACAGTGAGGCTGAGTGGGAGCGGGTGCGGGCGGTCGCGCATGGGGTCGATCGGGTGTTACGGGCACAGGGTGTGCGGCTGACGATGGGGGGCGAGCCGACGTTTGTGGGTATCGACGAGCCCGAGAGCCTGGAGTGGAACTTTGAGGCGCCCGGGCCGGCGAAGCGGCTACGCGGCCTGGAGCTGATACGGGCGCTGCGGGAGCGGACCGCCCCGGGTGGGCTGCTGCACCTGGGGCAGGGCAAGTGGTATCCGAACGAGGCCCTGCCGCGATGGGCGTTTCTTTGCCTTTCGCGGGTGGACGGTGTGCCGGTTTGGGAGGATGGTGCGCTATTTGCGTCGCATACGACGGCGTACGGCTTCGGCGATGCGGAGGCGAAGCGGTTTGCACGGGCGCTGACGCGGCGGCTGGGGGTGAGTACGGAAGACCTGCTGCCCGGCTTCAACGTTGAAGGCTCCGGGAATCCGGGGGCGGCCGAGGTCCCGGTGGGGTACGTGCTGCCGCTGCGGCGGCGGCAGCACGGGGGCGAGCTCCGCTGGTCGAGCCAGCTTTGGTTCCCCAGACCGGAGCCGCTGTTGCTTTCGCCGGGAGATTCGCCGGTCGGGTACAGGATTCCGGTGGAGACGATGCCCTTTGTCGCGCCGGATGAGCTGGTGTATGAGCGGGATGCGGCGGGCGAGATCGCGCTGCCGGCAGGGCCCGCGCGGCGGCCGGAGCTGTTTGCCGCCGAAGCCGCGCCGGACCCGCTGCCCCCGGCACCGACCAACGCAGAGATGGCCTCGGTGTTGATTCGGCCCGCGCTGTGCGTGGAGGTGCGCGAGGGCCGGCTGCATGTATTTCTGCCGTTTACCCCGGTGCTGGCGGATTACCTGGATTTGGTAGCGGCGGCCGAGGACACGAGCCGGCACCTCGGGCTGCCAATCTGGGTGGAGGGGTATCCGCCGCCGTTCGATCCACGGCTGCGATCGTTTGGGCTGACCCCCGATCCGGGGGTGCTGGAGGTAAACCTGCCGCCCACGAGCGAGTGGGACGACCTGGAGGCGCTGACCGAGGCGCTGGCGGGGGAGGCGCACCGGTTGCGGCTGATCGAAGGCAAGTTCGGGTATGACGGCAGCCACCTGGCGACCGGCGGCGGCAGCCATATTGTGCTGGGCGGCGCGACGGTGGCCGACAGTCCCATCCTGCGGCGGCCGGATCTGTTGCGCTCAATGTTGACGTTCTGGCAAAACCACCCGTCGCTGTCGTACCTGTTCGCTGGGATGTACGTAGGACCGACGAGCCAGTATCCGCGGGTGGATGAAGCGCGCACGGATGCGCTATATGAGCTGGAGCTGAGCTTCAGCCACCTGCCCGCGGAGGGCTGCCGGCCGGAGACCCTGGATGGGCTGTTTCGCAACCTGCTGGTGGATGTGACCGGCAACACGCACCGGGCGGAGTTCTGCATCGACAAGCTGTACCCACCGGAAGGTGCGGGGCTGCGAGCCGGGCTGCTGGAGCTGCGGGCGTTCGAGATGGCGCCGCATTTCCGCATGGGGTTGCTGCAGACCCTGCTGGTACGGGCGCTGGTGAGTGCGTTCTGGCGGGAGCCGTGTACCGACAGCCTGATCCGTTGGGGCACGGCGCTGCACGACCGTTTCATGCTGCCGTATTTCGTCGAGCGGGACTTCGCCGAGGTGCTGGGGCAGGTGCGCGAGGCGGGGTTTGCGTTAGAGGACGAGTGGTTTCGGCCGCACCTGGAGTTCCGCTTTCCGGTCATCGGGTCGGTGCATGTGGAAGGGGTTGAGGTGGAGCTGCGGCAGGCGCTGGAGCCGTGGAATGTGCTGGCGGAGGAGACGACGGCGAGCGGCACGGGGCGCAGTGTGGACTCGTCACTGGAGCGGCTGCAGGTGAAGTTGACCGGGTTGACGACCGGGTCAGTGACGGAAGGGCGCTATGCCGTCGCCTGCAACGGGCGGCGTGTGCCGCTGCACCCGACGGGCCGTGCCGGGGAGCAGATTGCCGGTATCCGCTACCGGGCACGGCGGTTGCATGCCACGCTGCATCCAACGATCCCGGTGCATACACCCCTGACGTTCGATCTCCTCGACACATGGACCGCGCATGGGGAGGGCCGCGCGGTGGGCCGCTGCACGTACTTCGCGGGGCCGCCGGACGGAACGGTGCACACGGCACGGCCGGCGAATGCGGCCGAGGCGCGGGAGCGGCGGCGGGAGCGATTTCAGGTGTCGGCGCCCCCGACGGCGGCGGTGACGGTGCCGCGCGAGGAGCCCAATCCGGTGTTTCCGATGACGCTGGACCTGCGCCGGCCTGCGGCTGCCGACACGGCTGCACAGCCCCATGCGGCGGCGGCTCCCCCGAGGGAGCGGTAGACCAGGTGATTACAGGAGACCTCTACCAATCGCCGCTCTTCCATGGTGCGACCTTTGAGGAGTCGACCGGCGATGGGGTGATCCCGCGGCCGCACTGGGCGCGCCTGCTGGACAGCCTGCGCGACCTGGGACCGGAGGAGCTCGAAGAGCGGTGGAGGCGGGCGGAGCGGCGTATCCGCGACAACGGCATGACCTATAACATGTACGGCGATCCGCTGGGCGCGGATCGGCCGTGGAAGATCGACATCGTTCCGCTGCTGATCGGCGCGGAGGAATGGCGCTTGCTGGAAGCGGGGGTAAAGCAGCGGGCGCAGCTGCTGAACCTTTTGCTGGAGGACCTGTACGGGCCGCAGACGCTCGTCAAGGAGGGCCGATTTCCGGCGTCGCTGCTGTATGCGAATCCGGCGTTTCTGCGGCCGTTGGCGGGGGTGCCGGTGCCGGCGCACAGCTACCTGCACATGCTGGCGGTGGACCTGGCGCGCTCGCCGGATGGGCGGTGGTGGGTGCTGGCGGATCGCACGCAGGCGCCCTCGGGCTCGGGGTATGCGCTCGAGAACCGGTCGATCGTGAGCGATGTGCTGCCGGAGCTGTATCGGGAGGCCAGGGTGCTGCAGCTGACGCCGTTTTTCCGGGCGCAGCGAGAGGTGCTGCTGGGGATGGCAAACGGCGCCAGGCAAGAAAATGGACAGGCGGCTGGACAGAGACCGGAACCGCGGGTGGTGCTGCTGACGCCTGGGCCGCACAACGAGACCTATTTTGAGCACTCCTACCTGGCGAAGTACCTGGACTTCACGCTGGTGGAGGGAGCGGACCTGACCGTGCGCGACCGCGCGGTGTACCTGAAGACGGTCGGCGGGCTGGAGAGGGTGGACGTGATCCTGCGCCGGGTGGACGACACGTTCTGCGATCCGTTGGAGCTGCGGGGTGACTCCCTGCTGGGCGTTTCGGGGCTGGTGGAGGCGGTGGTCGCGGGCAACGTCACGGTGGCCAATGCTTTGGGCAGCGGATTGATTGAGTCGGCAGCGATTATGCCGTTTTTGCCTGGGTTGTCACGGCATTTGCTCGGCCAATCGCTGATTTTGCCCTCGGTGGCGACGTGGTGGTGCGGTCAGCAGAGCGCGCTGGATTGGGTGGTGAACCACCTGGACACGCTGGTGGTGAAGCCGTCGTTTCCGGCGCTGGGCAGGGAGCCGGTCTTCGGCTCGGAGCTGCCGGCCGCGGAGCGGGCCGCGTTTCTGGCGCGCCTGCGGGGAAATCCGCAGGAGTATGTCGCACAGGAGCAGGTGGCGCTTTCGACCGCGCCGGTGTGGGAGGAGCGCGGCCTGAGCTCACGCAGCGTGGTGCTGCGGACCTATGCCCTGAATACGGGCAAGGGATGGATGGTGATCCCGGGCGGGCTGGTGCGGGTGGCCGAGTCGGACGGCGCGGGCAACGGCGCGGGCAATGGCTCGGGTAGCGGCGCGGTGGTCTCCATGCAGCGCGGCGGGCACAGCAAGGATGCCTGGGTGCTCTCGGAGGCGCCGGTGGAGGAGATGGGCGTGCCGCGGGCGGGCGGCGAGCCGGTGAAGCTGCGGCGCGTGTCGCCGGTGGTGCCGAGCCGCGTCGCGGACTACACCTTCTGGCTGGGGCGCTATGTGGAGCGCGCGGAGAATACGGCGCGCGTGCTGCGGTCGCTGGTGCCGCGCGTGCGCCGGGCGGAGGAGGCGGAGCTGGGCAGCCTGCTGCGGCTGCACGGTTGCCTCCATTCACCCAACAGCAAGCTGCCCAAACGCAAGCGGCCGACCTTCCCGGTGTTTGAAAAGGAGCTGTTTTCTTTGCTGAGCGACCGCAAACGGTGGGACAGCCTGCCGGCCACGCTGGCGGCGGTGGCGCGCACGGGCGGCAACGTGCGCGAGCGGCTTTCAGCCGATATGACCCTGCTGATCCAGCAGCTGCGTGACTCCATGCCGCTGGAGCCGGGGGCGAAGCTCGAAGACATCTCGGGCAGGCTGACGGGGGCGCTGGAGCTGCTTTCGACCTTCAGCGGCATGGAGCGGGAAAATCTGATCCGCGGCTCAGGCTGGCTGTTTTTGAGCCTGGGACGACGCCTGGAGCGCGCGGTCACCCTGAGCCGCCAGCTGCGCGAGATCACCCGGCCGCTGCCGACCGAGGATTGGGCCTATATGCAGTGGCTGCTGGAGGTGGAGGACAGCGCCATGACCTACCGGCAGCGCTATTACACGACCCTGCAGCCGTTGCCGGTGCTGGATGTGCTGCTGGCGGACGAGACCAATCCGCGCTCCTTGAACTTTCAGCTGGCACACCTGGTGGATCTGTATCGGAAGCTGCCGCGGCATGAACCGGCCGATCTCCAATCCATGCAGCGGGCCCTGGAGACGCTGCGCGGGATGGATCTGCAGGCGATGCAGTTTCCGGCGACGGGCAGGGCTGTGGCGCCAGCCAAGGCAGGGGCGGCCGGCAGGGCAGGGGCGGCGAAGGACCCGTTCACGGGTTTGGACCGGTCTCTGCGGGAGCTGACAAATCAGCTGTTCGTGTGGTCGGACAACCTGTCCAGCCGCTACTTCAGCCACGCGCGCACGTTGCCGAGTACGGTGGGGTAAGGCAAAAGATGCTCTACAGGATCAGCCATCGGACCACCTACCGGTACGTGTCCGCCGTCTCGTTCGGGGATCATGTGGCGTGCCTGAAGCCGCGATCCTTTGCGGGCAGCCGGTTGCTGGAGAACGCGCTGCGCATCTCGCCGGAGCCTTCGGTGTACACCGAGCGCGCCGATTATTTCGGCAACACGCTGTGCTTCTTCACCGTCCAGGAACCGCACAAGGAACTGGTGGTGGAATCACGCAGCGAGGTGGCGGTGGAGGACGGGGCGGCGATGCCGGCCTCGCTGCCGTGGGAGGAGTCGGCGGAGCCTTTGGCACGCGATTTAAGCGCTGAGGGGCTGGCCGCGTTTCAGTTTCAGTTTGAGTCGCCGCGCATCCGCCGGAAGCCGGAGTTTGCGGCCTATGCGCTGGGGTCGTTTACCCCGGGACGGCCGCTGCGGGAGGCGCTGCGGGAGCTGACCGCAAGGGTATACCGGGATTTTGTCTTCGATGCGGAGGTGACCGATGTCCGGACCCCGATCGAGGAGGTCTTCAGCAAGCGGCGAGGGGTGTGCCAGGACTTCGCGCATGTGCAGATTGCCTGCCTGCGCTCGATCGGGGTGGCGGCGCGGTATGTGAGCGGGTATCTGCGGACGTATCCGCCGCCGGGCAAACCCCGGCTGGTGGGGGCGGACGCCTCGCACGCGTGGCTTTCGGCGTACTGCCGAGGCGCGGGCTGGATGGACATGGACCCCACGAATAACATCGCCCCGACGGATGGGCATGTGACGGTGGCCTGGGGCCGGGATTACGGGGATGTGAGCCCGTTGCGGGGGTTGATCCTGGGCGGCGGCGGGCACACGTTGAAGGTTGAGGTGGATATGGAGCCGATGCAGGGGTGAAGGACGGCCGCGGCCTACGTCGTGGCTCCCTGCTCCGCCTGCATGGCGAGGTACTGGTGGACGAAGGCGATGGCCATGCTGCCTTCACCCACGCTGGACGAGACGCGCTTGATGGAGTCGTGGCGGACGTCGCCGACACAGAAGAAGCCGGGGAGGTTGGTTTCGAGCAGGTAGGGCTGGCGGTCGCCGCAGGACTTGTCAGGCAGATCGCGGCCGGTGCAGACGTAACCACGGTCGTCGCGCAGGAGTTGCGGGGGAAGCCAGTCGGTTTTGGCGTCCGCGCCGATCATGATGAAGAGGGCGTCGGCGGGGCGTTGCACGGGCGGGGCGCCGCGCGTGGTGGTGCAAAGGGTCTCCAGATAGTCCTCACCGCCGACGGAGACAACCTCGGTGAAGGGCTGAATGGTGATGTTGGGCCGGTGCGCGATCTGCTCGATGAGGTACTGGCTCATGGTGAGCTTGAGGCCCGCGCCGCGTACCAGAACGGTGACCGAACGGGCGTAGTTGGCGAAGAACATGGCGGCCTGACCGGCGGAGTTGCCGCCGCCGACGATGAAGATGTCCTTGCCGACGATCGTCGAGGCCTCCGTGCGGGAGGCGCCGTAGAGCACGCCGCGGCCCCCCAGGCGATCGATGCCTTCGGCCTCCAGGCGACGCCAATCGACGCCGGTGGCGAGCACGACCGAGCGTGCCGTGACACGGATGCCTTCGTCCAGCTCGACGCAGTAGCCGCCGCCGGCTGCGGCACCCAGCGGAAAGATGTTTTGGACCTCGCGGGTCATCACGATTTCGGTGCCGAAGCGGGTGGCCTGTTTGACCGCGCGATCACTGAGATCGTCGCCGGAGATGCCGCCGGGAAAGCCGAGGTAGTTTTCGATCCGGGAGGAGGTGCCGGCCTGGCCGCCCACCGTGGAGCGCTCGATGAGCAGCATCTGGAGACCTTCGGAGGCACCGTACACCGCGGCGGCCAGACCCGCGGGCCCGGCGCCCACGACGACGACGTCATAGTGCTCTTTTGCCGGGGAGGTCCTGAAGCCGAGCGCTTCGGCGACCCTGCGCACCGTGGGCGGCTGCCCGACGCAGTGCCGGCGGTCGATGACCACCGCGGGCCCCTGCTGGTCGGGCGGCAGGCAGACGGGCACACGGTCGGGCTCGCGCGCGCGGTCCACCCACTCATACGGGATGCGGTTGACCGAGAGAAAGGACCGGATGTCGCGGCAGTCGGTGTCGTACTGCGAGCCGACGACGAGGACGCGGGAGGAGGGGCTTTCGCGGACATACTCCTGAATGCGTGTCAGGCGATCCATCATGGTCTTCATGACCAGCGCGCTGCATTCGGCGGAGCTGTCCAGCATCTCGCGAAACTGCATGCGGTCCAGGCGAAGGACGCGCGCGACCGTCTTGGCGCGCAGGGCGGCAAAGGCGGCGGAGCCGAGCAGCAGAGGCAGTTCGCCGAAGTGATCGCCTCGTTTGTACTGATTGACGACGAGGGGGCGGCTGTTGAAGTCCTTGACGACCTCGAGCTCCCCGTCGATCAAGACATAGAACCAGGGCACTTCGCCCTCACGGATGAGCCACTCGCCCGCGCAGAGACGCATATCCGCGGCCGTCTGCGCGATCTGCTGACGTTGGCTTTCGGGAAGACAGGCCAGCACCGGTATCGCCTTCAGTTCCTCAGCTTCGAACACGGTCCACCTCGTTTCCATCGTCTCACGGGCTTTGCCGGGGATGTGTGCCGATGTGCACGGCATCGCCCGGCGTTGCGCGCCCGCCCCGCATGGGCATAATGGGTGTATGCCCACCCCCACTGAAGTTTCTTCAGACGCTTTCGCGTTGACAGGTCTGGATGGCAGGCCAGCCAATCTCCCCGCCTTTGCCGGCAAGGTGCTGCTCGTGGTCAACGTCGCCTCCAAGTGCGGTCTGACGCCGCAGTACACCGCCCTGGAGGCGCTGTATCAGCGTTTCAAGGACCGGGGTTTTGCCGTGCTCGGCTTCCCTGCCAACGATTTTGCCGGCCAGGAGCCGGGGACTGATGAGGAGATCGCGGCGTTCTGCTCGACGGCGTACCCGGTGACGTTTCCGATGTTTTCGAAGATCGCGGTAACCGGCGCGGGGAAGCATCCGCTGTACGCGGCGCTGATTGCGGCGCAGCCGGAGCGCGTTTCCAACGGCAATGAGCTGTACAACCACTTGGCCGAATACGCGGCGGCCAACGGCTTTCCGCCTCCCAACCAGCTGCCCGAGCTGCTGTGGAATTTTGAAAAATTCCTTATCGGGCGGGACGGGAAGGTCGTTGGACGGTTCGCGCCGGATATGACGCCGGACGATCCGAAGCTCGTGGGGGCTGTTGAAGCGGCGCTCGAAGCGGCGATCGAAGCGGTGCCGGCGTAGAGTGCGTTCACCGGGATTCCGAGCGAGCCGCGCCTTTCTTTCTGTCGCGTATGCTTCTTCCAACCACTGCTTTCCACAACCTGCCAAAAAGGGACCTACACCGCTGATGCCCAAGCTGCCGATTTCCGCGTCGTTCCGTTCGTCTCACCACGGGGTTTCGGGACGCGCCTCGCTCGTCTTTGCCTCCATGCTCGCCCTCACGATCCCGCTCGCCGGCCAGCAGACCCCGATCCGCATCACGGCCGACCTCACGGAGGCACCGCGCAAGCTGTACCACGCGGAGATCGATCTGCCCGTGAAGGCGGGGCCGAACAGCTTTACGACGCCGCAGTGGATTCCCGGCAATCACCGTCCTACCGGGCCCGTCGAGGACATCACCGGCGTGGTGTTTTCCGTTGGCGGCAAGCCCTTGCCCTGGCGGCGGGACGATGTGGATCTGTATGAGTTTCATGTGGACGTGCCGAAAGGGGTGACCACGCTGCACGCGCACCTGGACTGCATCGTGCTTTCGCGCGCGGACGACAAGATGGCGGTGCTGGAGTGGGAAAAGCTGTTGCTCTACCCCGCGAATATCCCTGTCAAGAACATCGCCGTGCAGCCCAGCGTGACGGTGCCCCAAGGCTGGGGGCTGGGCACGGCGCTGGTGCCGGTGACGCCGTTCGACGCGAACACCAAGCCGGGCGGGACGGTGCAGTACCAGGCGACGACGGTGGAGCAGCTGCAGGATTCACCGGTCATCGCGGGGGAATACTTCCACGAGTTTCCGCTGGCGCCGGAGATGACGCCCAAGCACTTCATCGACGTGGTCTCCGATGAGCCGGAAGACTCCAATCTGCGGCCGGCGGTGTTGAAGGAGGCCGCAAACCTGGTGCGCGAGGCCGACAAGGCCTATGCCTCACACCACTACAACCAGTATCACTTTCTGCTGACACTTTCGGACGTGGCGGGCGGCGAGGGCCTGGAGCACGGGCAGAGCTCGGATAACGGCGTGGGCGAGTTGGGCTTTGCCGACGACCACCATCAACTCGCCGAGTCCGATCTGCTGTCGCATGAGTTCACCCACTCCTGGAACGGCAAGTACCGCCGGCCCGACAAGCTGTACCAGACCGATTTCCACAAGCCCCAGGTAGGGGAGCTGCTGTGGGTGTACGAGGGGATGACGCAGTACATGGGCAATGTGCTGGCGGCGCGTTCCGGGTTGAAGAATCAGCAGCAGTACCGCGAGATGCTGGCGCTTTCGGCCGCACAGCTCGATTACAAGTCCGGCCGCAGCTGGCGTTCGACCGACGATACGGCGCTCGCGGCGAGCATTCTGCGCGGCGGCAACCCGGCGTGGTCGAACTGGAAGCGCGGGCAGGACTACTACCAGGAGGGTGAGCTGCTGTGGCTGGATGCCGATACGCTGATTCGCCAGCTGACGAACGATCAAAAGTCGCTGACCGACTTTCTGCACATCTTTCTCGGCAAGGGCGGCAATACCGGGCCGCTGATTGTGCCCTACAACCGCGACGAGCTGATTGCCGACCTGAACCAGGTGGCCAAATACAACTGGGCCGAGTTCCTGCACCAGCGGGTGGATAACATCAATCCGCACGCCGATCTCGACGGGATCACGCGGGGCGGCTACAAGCTGGTGTATCAGGATCATCCGTCGGAGTCGGCGCGGACGCTGGCGACGAGTCGGCGTGGGGCCGGTGTGGACGTGTCGTACTCGGTCGGGCTGCGGTTGAGCGCCACCGGCCAGATTGCGGATGTGCGCTGGGGAAGTCCGGCGGATATGGCCAAGCTCGCCCCCGGGCAGCAATTGGCGGCGGTGAACGGACGCGTGTTCAGCCCGGAGACCCTGCTCGCGGCCATCGATAAAGCCAAGGGCAATAGCGAGCCGATTCACCTGCTGGTGGTGACGGAAACCTACGTCAAGCCTATCGATCTGGACTATCACGACGGGCAACGCTACCCCACGCTGGTGCGTGACGAGGGGCAGAAGGATTATCTGGATGAGATCACCAAGCCGCTGGCGCCGGCGATGGGAGCGGGGTCCTCTGCTACGCCTTCGACCGCAGGGGAGGGGGCGCAGCAGTAGAGGGCAGCGGCCCGTCATTTAAACGGTCGCAGGTTGACCACTCAATCTGCGACCCTGGGCAAAGTGGAGGGCAAGCAGGGATAGGCGATACGTCAAACGGTGTGACGCCGTGAGCGAGCTCCGCAGGGTAGCGTCCCGGAACGCGGCAGCCCTGGGCAGCCCTGGGCGTGCGGAGAAGAATATGCGAAGATAGCGGGGCGATGATTCCCCGCGCCGCCCTTCCCGAGCTGTTGCACCGCGTCTTCGGCCACAGGGAGTTTCGCGCCCATCAGCAGCCCGTCTGCGAGGCCGCCGCCGCCGGCCGCGATGTGCTGCTGGTGATGCCGACCGGCGCGGGAAAGAGCCTTTGCTACCAGCTGCCGGCGCTGGCCCGCGGCGGCACGGCCCTGGTCATTTCGCCGCTGATCGCGCTGATGGACGATCAAGCCGGCAAGCTCACGGCGCTGAACCTGCGTGTGGCGCGCATCCACTCCGGCCTGCCGCGCGAGGCGGCGCGCCAGGCCTGCCGGGATTACCTGGACGGCAACCTCGACTTTCTGTTCATCGCGCCGGAACGGCTGCGTGTGCCGGGATTTCCGGAGATGCTGGCCAAACGTAAACCGGCGCTGATCGCCATTGACGAGGCGCACTGCATCTCGCAGTGGGGTCACGATTTCCGCCCGGACTACCGCACCCTGGGCCAGCACCTGCTCGCCCTGCGGCCCAGCCCGGTGATCGCCCTGACCGCGACCGCGACGCCTACGGTGCAGAAGGATATTCTGCGCGCGCTGGATTTGCGGGACCCCGCCGTATTTATCACCGGATTTCGGCGGACGAACCTGCAGATTGAGGCGGCGGAGCTGTCCAAGCCGCAGCGGACGGAGTTCATCGCGGGGCTGCTCGCCAAACCCGAGGCCCGGCCGGCTATCATCTACGCGTCTTCGCGGAAGTCGGCCGAGGAGCTGGCGACGGCGCTGGGCAAAACGCTTTCGGCGGCGGTCTATCACGCGGGGCTGGACGCCGGGACGCGAGAGCGGGTACAGACGGCCTTTCTGACCGGCAAGCTGGAGGTCATCGTCGCCACGGTGGCCTTCGGCATGGGGGTGGATAAGGCCGATGTGCGCACGGTGATCCACGCGGCCCTGCCCGGCTCCGTGGAGGCCTACTACCAGGAGATCGGCCGCGCCGGCCGCGACGGGCAGCCCTCGCGCGCGGTGCTGCTGCACAGCTTCGCCGACCGCAAGACGCAGGAGTTTCTGCTGGAACGGAGCTACCCGCCGGTGAGCGACCTGGAGCGGGTGGCCGGGGTGCTGCGGGACGAGCCGCAGTTCGGCGATGAACTGCTGTCGCAGCTGCGGCTCGACCGTGAAACGCTGGAGCGATGCCTTGAAAAGCTGGTTGGTCAGGGGGCCGCGGTCGCCGACTTCGAAGGCCGCGTGCGGCGCGCGGGCGGCGATGGCTGGCAGCACGATTACAGTGCCCAGGTAACCCATCGCCGCTTGCAGATCGACCGCATGGTGGCCTATGCCGAAGGGGCGGGTTGCCGCATGACCGCGTTGATCCGGCATTTCGGCGATCAGAACGACCCGGGAAGACCATGCGGGCTTTGCGACGGATGCGATCCGCAGCGCTCCGTCTCCGCCCCGGCGGCGCAGGCTTCCGAGGCGGAGCGGGAGAACCTGGCGAGCCTTCTGCGCACGCTGCAGGGCGGTCCGCGCTCGACGGGCAAGCTGGCCGCCGAGGCGCGTTTCGGGTCACAGGTGGGCGGAGATCGCAAGGACGTTGACCGGCTGCTGAACGGTCTGGCGCAGGCCGGCCTGGTGCATGTCACGACGGAAACCTTTCGGGGTGAGGACGGGCGGGACGTGAGCTATCGCAAGGTGTCGCTCACGCCCGAGGGTCGGGACTTCGATGAGGCCGCGCTCGATACGGTCTGGCTGCGCGGTGAAGTGGGGGCGACGGGCAAGGGACGGGGCACAAAAGCCAGGGCCGGGCGGTCTAGCCAGTCCGTCGCGGTCTCGCCGGAGACGCCGCTCACGGCTGAGGGGGAACGCCTGCTGGAGCGGCTTCGGGAGTGGCGGAAGGGAAAGGCGCAGGAACGCGGTGCGCCCGCATTCACGGTCTTCCACGATTCCGTGCTGCGCACCCTAGCCGCCGAGCGACCCGCAAATCTGAGCCAGCTCAATGCAGTAAAGGGTGTGGGGCAGGAGAAGCTGGACCGTTTCGGGGCGGAGATCCTGGCACTTTGCCGGGACGAAGGTCCGCCGGCACCCCAAAGCCCACCCAATAGGGAGGCCGTGACCCGGCCGGCGGCGAGGGTGCCCGCTCCCAAGATGCCTACCCCGGTGAAGGCAGAGCGCGCGGTCATCCGAGAGACGGTCCATATCGTAGCCCAGACCGCATCGCCGGCACGGAGGCCGGCAGTTGAGCCGGCCGAACTTTCGCCGCAGCAGCAGAGGCTCGATATACGGCTGCGGGCATGGCGCCGCGAACAGGCCGCGGGTGCCGGCCTGCCGACTTTCTTTGTGCTCAGCGAGACGGCGCTGCGCAAGGTAGTACTGACCAGCCCGAAGAGCCTCCAGGAACTCCGGGGTGTGACGGAGTTGGGCGCGGATAAGCTGGCGCGCTACGGGGAGGCTGTGGTGGCGCTCTGTTCCGAGACATAGCCCCCGCGCGCGACCTACCACGGGAGAGGCAGGCGCGTGTGCCGTTTTGGGACACACCGGCGTGAGACGATAGCCCTCGTATGAGCTTCGAAGGTTTCGGCATCGCCATTATGGCCGCAGGCAAAGGGACGCGGCTGAAGTCAAAACGGCCCAAGGTATTGCATGAGGTGGGCGGCCGGGCTTTGCTGCTGCATGTGATCGCGGCGGCGAAGACGATCGCACCCGCGGGGCAAATCTACTGCATCGTCGGGCACGAGGCCGAGCGCGTGCGCGCGGCGGTGGCCTCCACCGGCGTCCTGTTTGCCCTGCAGGCCGAGCAGCGCGGCACCGGACATGCGCT
Organism: uncultured Bryocella sp.; assembly: GCA_964242585.1. GTDB lineage: Bacteria > Acidobacteriota > Terriglobia > Terriglobales > Acidobacteriaceae > Granulicella. The sequence goes on along the minus strand of CAXTBJ010000053.1, from coordinate 14,889 downwards.
GCAGCAGCTAAAGGCTCACTTTCTGGAGGCCGGCACCCCGCCATCGGAGCACCTGTTGGTGCTTTCAGGCGATGTGCCGCTGATTCGGCCTGAGACGCTGGACCGGCTTTGCGCGACGCATTTGCGGGAACGAGCCGCCATGACCATTTTGACGGCTGTTCCGCCCGATCCGACGGGTTATGGACGGGTGTTGCGCACAGCCCCGGGCAGCGCCGAGGTGGAGGCCATTGTCGAGCAGAAATCCCTGCGAGCGGATCAGCTGGCCGCTCCGGAGATCAACTCGGGGATCTACTGCTTCGAGACCCGGGCGCTCTTTGACCAGTTGGACAAACTCACCACCTCGAATGCGCATGGGGAGTTCTACCTGACGGACGTGGCGGCGCTGCTGCGGGAGGCCGGGCAGCGGGTGGTGGCGGTCGCCGCGGACCGTGTGGACGAGGTTCTGGGTGCAAATACGATTGCCGAAATGATGCACCTCGATGCGGCCCTGCGACTGGAGACGGCACATCGCCTGATGGCCTCCGGAGTGACCGTCTTTCGGCCGGAGACTTGCGTGATCGATGCCGGGGTAGAGGTCGCGGCGGACACAGTAATTGAACCCTTCGTGCAGCTGCTGGGTGCGACGCGGATCGGGGCGGATTGCCGCATACGGTCGTACGCGGTGGTGCAGAGCAGCGTGTTGGGGGATGGGGTGCTGGTGCGGAACGGCTGCGTTCTGGACGCGGCAACGGTGGGCGACGGGGCCGTGTTGGGCCCCTACGCGCACCTGCGCCCCGGAAGCGAGATCGGGTCGCAGGCGCACCTGGGAAACTTTGTAGAAACGAAGAAGGTGAAGCTCGGCCGGGGGTCCAAAGCCAACCATCTGTCCTACCTGGGCGACGCGGTGATCGGGGCGGGGGTCAATATCGGAGCGGGCGCGATCACCTGCAACTACGACGGCGTGCACAAACACCTGACCACGATCGGCGACGGCGTCTTTATCGGCTCGGATTCGACGCTGGTGGCACCGTTGACGGTGGAGGCGGGCTCCTATGTGGCCGCGGGTTCCTGTATTACGGAGAATGTGCCGGCCGGATCGCTCGCGCTGGGAAGAAGCCGTCAGGTGACCAAAGAAGGGTGGGCGGAGCGAAGACGGAGCAAAAATCCCAGGATTGACGCAGAAGAGGGCGCAAGACAGGCAGAATCGGACCGGAACAGGTCGTAAATTGCTTTGTCAAGGAAGTGTCGGTTGGCAGCGCCCCGGGTCCGTGTTACTGTAAACCATCGAACTGTATGGGAAACCATATCGCTCGAGAGCTTGTCCGAACGGCTGCCAAGCCGTTCGCGCCCAAGTTGCGTCACTGGCCTCCCGGCACGGGCTCACCCCCGTGCCGCTTTTTTTGGTTGGGATAGCGGTCCGGGGGCGCAGAAGAGCGCCGAGGGAAGATTTCTCGCGACCCTCATTCGCGGCTATAATGGAGTAAGTTCTTTGATACCAGCCCAACGCAATGTTGGTGCCGGCCACCGAAATGGGGGCGTCACGGCTTCGACGGGATTGCTTGCGGCAAAGAGGCATGCCGGGGTGTGGACACCCGTAATCGCTCACAAAACTATAAGTGCCGAACCTCAGTTCGCTCTTGCTGCTTAATTAATTAAGTAGCCGATCGCCCCAGCTTCGCCTACGGGCCGGAAGCGATCGTCGCACAGTAGGCTGGCCCGAGGAGTTCCGTCTGGACGCCGAGGGCGAGATCAATCAGGCTGGTGGCCGGCGCATCTTCGCCCGTTCTAAGCGCCGATCACGAGACAAAGATGAACATTGGGAAAAGCATGAACGCTCTTTGCTGACGGTCGTTTCGGACGCGGGTTCGACTCCCGCCGCCTCCACCATTTCCCATTCCTACAAATAACAGCTTCGGCCGATGCGCCGAAGACGCTCCAGGTGATCCGTTGGCGATGTCTTCCGCGCTGCATGTGGAACTTTGGACCTCCTGGGCATCGCTGCTGCGGTCCTATGCCGCCGCGCATGGGTTGAACGCGCCGCAGCATGCGGTGGTCGAGGTGGGTGCACAACACATCATTCTGCGCGTGGGCCCATGCTGGCTACGGTTTACCCCTGCGGGGGTGGAAGGCAGCGACCGGGCGGCGCTTGCCTTCCGATTAAACGAGGACGGTACGGTCAGCCTGGGCGACGAGCCTGCGGAGGAGATGGATCTCGCCGCCGAGCGTTTTGCGCGCGAGATGCTGGGCGGACCCGCTTAGGGTGCCCGTAGCGATTGGCGGCCCGTCGAGGCGTACGGCCGCAGCCCGCTGCGCGCCGATCGGTGTACTCCCCACCGGTAGAAGCGACAGGGTACAGGGCAGGCGCCGGGTCGGTTCACGATGAGGGCGCGGCCGGGGCTTTGCCACGGCACCGCAAAGGTGTCCTTCGCCGTTCTTGTGCCCAACAAGCGCTTGCGGAGTCCTGCTGAATCTGCCGCCGGGTTGCCGTAGGATGGTACTTGACATGGCTGCAATCGCACAAACCATCTTCTCCCCCGAGTTGGCCGCACGCTTTGACCGGCTGGTCACGCTGTACCCTGTCAGGCGCTCCGCGCTGATCCCGATGCTGCTGTACGCGCAGGACGAGATCGGCTACGTGTCCGACGCCGTGGTGGCCGAGTTGGCGCAGCGATTGGATCTGCTGGAGCTCGATGTGCGGAGCGTGTTGAGCTATTACTCCATGCTGCGCACCGTACCGGCGGGCCGATACAACGTGCAGGTGTGCACCAATATCAGCTGCATGCTGCGCGGCGGCTATGAGCTGCTGGACCACTGCAAGCAAACCCTCGGGATCGGGCACAAGGGTGTTACGCCGGATGGGATGTTTTCGCTCGAAGAGGTTGAGTGCATCGGCGCCTGTTGCTGGGCCCCCGCCGTGCAGGTGAACTATGATTTTCACGAATTTCTAACGCCGGCCAAGATGGATGCCGTGCTCGCCGACTACGCCGAGGGCCGCTACCCGGACCAGCCCCAGGACATCAAATAGCTGAAAACAGGCTGCAGTAGCACAGGATAAAAGCCATGCCGAACGCTGTCACGCATCCCGATGAGGTTCTCGTATTGAAGCGCCGCTTTGGCCAGGGCGCGACCAACATTGACCGGTACATGGAGCTGGACGGCTACAAGGCCGCGCAGATGGCCATCGACAGGGGTCCGGAGTGGATCATCTCCGAGATGAAGGCGTCCGGGCTCCGCGGGCGCGGCGGAGCGGGTTTTCCGACCGGGATGAAGTGGAGCTTCGTTCCCAAGCAGTCGGACAAGCCGAAGTATGTGCTGGTGAACGGCGATGAGTCCGAGCCGGGCACCTGCAAGGATCACACCCTCTTTTTGAATGACCCCCATGCGGTGATCGAGGGCACCATCATCGCGGGGCTGGCGATCGGCGCGAAGATCGGCTTCATCTATCTGCGCGGTGAGTACCGGTACCTGCTGAAGATCATGGAAAAGGCTGTCGCCGACGCGTATGCCAAGGGTGTTCTGGGCAAGAACATCTTCGGGCGCGAGGGTGTGGACTTCGATGTGGTGACGCAGACCGGCGCGGGCGCCTATGAGGTCGGCGAGGAGTCGGCGCTGATGGAGTCGCTGGAGGGCAAGCGGGGGATACCGCGCATCAAGCCGCCCTTCCCGGCCGTGGTGGGTTTGTACGGCGGACCGACGGTGATCAACAATGTGGAGACCATCGCCAACGCTCCGCACATCCTGCTGATGGGCGGCGAAGCGTATGCCAAGCTCGGGACCGAGCGCAACGGCGGGACGCGGCTGTTCGGCATCAGCGGGCATGTGGAACGGCCCGGAGTGTATGAGCTGCCGATGGGGTATTCGCTGCGCAAGGCGATCTACGAGGTGGCGGGCGGGATTCCGGGCGGCAAGAAGCTGAAGGCCGTGGTGCCCGGCGGCAGCTCCTGCCCCGTGCTCAAGGCCGATGAGATCGACGTTGGGATGGATTTCGACCAGATGGCCAAGGCCGGGACGATGCTGGGCTCGGCCGGGGTGGTGGTGCTGGATGAGACAGTGTCGATCGTGGAGTTTGCTCTTCGGACCATCAAGTTCTACCAGCACGAGAGCTGCGGCTGGTGCATACCGTGCCGGGAGGGCACGGATTGGTTGAAGAAGACGCTGACGCGCTTCCACGCGGGCGGTGGCACCAGGAAAGACATCGACAACATTCAGTACCTGGCCGAAAACATGATGGGCCGCACGTTCTGCCCGCTCGGCGATGCGGCGGCGATGCCGACCATTGCGTTTATCAAGAAGTTCCGGGGTGAGTTCGAGGAGTATCTTGCGGGGGTGCGGGTGGATAGCCCGCTGATCTCGATCGAACCCATCGGCGAGGTGAAGAACGAGCTGGTGGGCGCGCACTGATGCCGTTGAAGGGCGGATCTCGCGCGCTCGCGTTATTCGCCCTGTTTCTTTCCTCTGCCTATGCACAGATACCGGTTTACGACGCGCTTTGGTGGAAGCAGCTCAGTCCCGATCGGAAGGCGCTCTACCTTGAGGGGTATACGCAGGGCAGCGACGTGACGGAGCGTCTCTGGTCCGGTGCACAAAGCACTGCAAAGACCAAACTGCCGATGGAAGTCTTTGAGAACGCCCAAAAGCTCACCTCTTATGCGAAGGTGAGCCCACTTAGGCTGCAGAGCGGGATGGACACCTTTTACACCGACCCTGCGAACGCTCATGTACCCGTCGCGAGCGTTGTGTTTATTGTCAGGTATCGACTCGACGGCGGCTCGCCCGCCTTTCTTGAGCAGTATATTGCTGCACTTCGTCGCAAGACGGCCAATCCAGCTGTCCGATGAAGCGGCCGTAGATTCCGGGTTCGTGGGGGGATGCCTTTGGCACCTATATTTCGCTCAAAGTTGCCATCGGCAGGTCTTCTCGCGCTGGTCTCCGTGTTTTGCTGCACGATCTCCGGCTGCCATCGGCACAAAACGACTGCAGAAGGCAGCATGGCGGCCCCCGGCGCGGCGGCTTCGGTGGACAACAGCTGGGTAAATGCCGCGAAGAGCTGCTGGCCGGACCTCGCCAAGGGTGGGTACGGTGTGCAGCAGATCCAGCAGTATCTGATCGAGCCGGGGCATCTGCGCGCGACCTTTCCGAGCTATGGCGGCTTGAGTGATCCGACGTTGAAGGCCGACCTCAGTCTGCCGCTGACGACAATCCTGCCGCCGGACACGACCAAGCTGGTGAACTCCTCCGCGCCCGTGCTGACGACCGGGCAGGCCGTCGCCGGCACACCGCCCGGCGGCGCGATCGTGCAGAGCACACATGGCAGTGCGCCACCCGATGCGTTGTGCGCCATCCAGAGCGGGTTGCCGCAAGGGTTTACGCAATGAGCGCCGCGATGCCATGCCGCTGGTTTGCCGTAAATGGCAAGCTACCCACCACTTTTAGGGGAGCCGCACACTGAGACCGCAGGAGTTTATTCGCTTGATGAAGGCTGACGGCTGGTACGTGCACCACCAAACGGGAAGCCACATGCATTTTCGGCATCCCGTGAAACGGATACAGTCATCGTTCCGTATCATGTAGGCAAGAAGCTTGCTACGGGTTTGGCCTGTAAACTTCTCCAGCAGGCAGGTCTCAGATGACGCGTGAATTATTGATTGTCTTAGAGAAGGGTAAGGATTGCTGGGGCGCTTTCGCCCCCGATGTCGCTGGTACAGGTGGAATGGGCGACACAATCGAGCAAGCCCGCAAGAGTCTTCGCGAGGGGATCGGCTACATCCTGGAATATGCCATCGAAAAGGATCTGCCCTTGCCAGAGGCCAAAACCACGAGCGTTGATTTTTCTGAGTTCGATCCTAAACCTTCCGAAAGCCATTATGAGATCGAATGGCTGACCGTCGATCTTCCAGAACGCGAGACGCAAAAAGACGACCTCGCGAAGCACGCAGCCTAAGGACACACCATGCCAGATGTAACGTTCACCGTAGACGGCCAAAAGCTGACCGCGCCCGCGGGCACGCTGCTGATTGATGCCTGCAAGGCCGCGGGCATTGAAGTGCCGCAGTTTTGCTACTACCCCGGCCTTAGCCTGCAGGCGGCGTGCCGCATGTGCCTGGTGCGCATTGAAAAGCTGCCCAAGCTGCAGACCGCGTGCACCACGCCGGTGACCGAGGGTATGGTCGTGGCGACCGAGACGCCCGAGATCGCCCACGCGCGCAAGTCCACGCTGGAGCTGCTGCTCGGCAATCACCCGCTGGATTGCCCGGTGTGCGATGCCGGCGGCCAGTGTGAGCTGCAGGACATGACCTACAAGTACGGCGCGGGGGAGAGCCTCTATGCCGAGGCGAAGAATCACCGTGAGGAGCAGCAGTGGTCGCCGGTGGTGTTCTTCGATCGGCCGCGCTGCATTCTGTGCTACCGCTGCGTGCGGATGTGCGGCGAGGGGATGGACGTCTTCGCGCTGGGCATCCAGAACCGCGGCTCGGCGGCGGTGATCGCGCCGAATATTCCCGCGCAGCTTTCGCCCGACGACCTGCCGCGGCTGGACTGCGAGCAGTGCGGCATGTGCATCGACGTGTGCCCGGTGGGCGCGCTGACCTCGGGCACCTACCGCTACAAGACGCGGCCGTGGGAGATGAACCACGTGGCCACGGTGTGCACGCACTGCGGCGACGGCTGCAAGACCACGCTCGGGGTGCGGTCAACCACCGACGGCGCGGAGATCATGCGCGGCGACAACCGCGACAAGAGCGGGATCAACGGCGATTTTCTGTGCAACAAGGGCCGCTATGCCTTCGATTTTTCTAATCAGCCGGAACGGCTGATGCAGCCGATGATCCGCAAAGGCGGCAAGGGCAGTCCGCTGACGGCCGTGAGCTGGGAAGAGGCGCTGGCCTTTGCCGGCAGCCGGCTGCGAGAGCTGCGCGATACGCGCGGGCCGCGGAGTTTGGGCGTGATCGGCTCCAACCGCACCACCAATGAAGAGAATTATCTGCTGCAGAAGTTTGCCCGTACCGTGCTGCGGACCAACAACATCGACCACCACCGCACGGCCGACTATGTCACGCTGGCAACGGCGCTGCAGGGTGCGTCCGGTGCGTCCGCGGGAACGGGCCAGACGCGGTTTGCCTCGCAGCGCGATGTGGTGCAGGCCAAGGCGCTGTTGGCAATCGGCGGCGATCCCAGTGAACGTGCACCGCTGACGGCCTGGAACGTCCGCACCGATGTGCGGCTGAACCGGGCAAAGCTGTATGTCGCCAACACGGACGAGATCAAGCTGCGCCGGCAGGCGAAGGCGTTTGTGCGCGTTGCGCCGTTTGGGTACGGCAGCTTTGTGGCATACCTTGCCGGGGACGACGCGGAAGCCTCGGCGGCTTCGGTCGCGGCGCAGGCCGATGAGCTTTCGAGCTTCCGGGACGCTGTCCGCAATGAGCCCAATCTGGTGGTGCTGGTCGGCAATGAGCTGCGCGACGGCGAGCTGACCAGGCTGATCGCGGCGCTGCCGAATGCGAAGTTCGTCTGCAACGGCGATTACGTCAACTCGCGCGGCGCCTCCGATATGGGCCTGCTGCCGGATATGCTGCCCGGCTACCAGCCGCTGTCGGGATCGGCGCTGGCGACCGAGTTCGACACGCCGGCCGAGCCCGGTCTGGACCTGCTCGCGATGTTCAACGCCGCACAGGCGGGCGAGCTGGCAGGGCTGTATGTGGTGGGGTCGAACCCGGTGACTCGCTTTTCCGTGGACCCCTCCGCGCTGGCGAACACCTTCCTGATAGTGCAGGACATGTTCCTGACCGAGACCGCGCAGCTGGCCGACGTGGTGCTGCCGGCGTCGAACCTGTACGAAAAAGCCGGTTCGGTGACCAACTCGTACGGCGACCTGCAGCTGGTGCAGAAGGCGGCGGACAAGGCGGGCACACGCTCCGACTTTGAGCTGATTGTGCGCCTGGCCGACCGTATGGGCCACCCGGTGAAGGCGCTGGTGCCGTTCGGCAAGGGCAAGACCGGGATGCGAGCCGACCTGGGCCAGAGCCGCGGGGCGCAGTCGGGCGAGGCCGACCGCCATACGGTTTGGCTGACGGCGAACAACCTGGAGCCGAAGCTGTCACCGTTCGATCCGTTTGCCATCCTGGACGAGATTCAGCGCGTGGTGCCGGGTTACGACCGGCTGCGCCGGCTGCAGCTGCTCTCGGGCAATGATCAGCACATCACCCCGGCGAACTCAGGGCTGGTGCGGATCGAGAACCGCAAGGATTTGGTGCTGCCGAGCGCCGATACGCTGTTCACCTCCGGCTCGCTCACGAACTACTCGCCCATGCTGCTTTCGGTACAGCGGCACCAGGAGCGCGAGGTGGCCGATCACTTTGCGGAGGCGGCGGGCGACTAACGCTGCCGCCTCCGGCTTACCTCCTCAAAGGTTCTACCGCGATGAGGTGCAGACCTTATCGAAGGAAATTCAGCCTTAGGGCATATATCTCGACCGTGTTCTCGGGCTCTGTTCCAGATTCCTCCCGCACCGCGTGGCAGATGTCTTCCATAGGCAGGAACAAGCCAG
>CAXTBJ010000053.1:0-6268 GCA_964242585.1 uncultured Bryocella sp. | reverse complement strand
AGCGGTAGAATGAAGGACGCCATAGGGTAACTCGTGTAAGGAGCAGCGATGATTCACATTGAGTTACGGCCCGAACTCGAAGCCAAGATCGCTGCCCAAGCGCAGGCATGCGGGCTGGCGCTTGAACAATATGTTGTTTAAGGCTCGAAGTATCGGCCGCTTTCGGCAAATCTGGACAGCTTCCCATCGACCAATCCGTTGATAACATCCGTGCTCTTCGGAAAGGGAATGTCCTTGGTGACGTGAGCATCAAGGAACTGATCAGCGAAGGTTGCAAGTACTGATGAGCGCTTTCGTGGCGGATGCCTCCGCTCCCTTGCCCTGGTGCTTTGAAGACGAAGCGGACGACTGGACGAATGTCTTGCTTGACCGCCTTCGCGGAGGGGACACGATTTTTGTCCCGGCGCACTGGCCAACCCGAGGTGACCAACGGCCTGCTCACTGCTTTTCGACTCCGGCGCATCAAGCCCGGACGAGCCGAGCTCGTCTGGAACGAACTGGAGGCCCTGCCGATTTCGGTCGAGCCCGCGCTTACACCCAAACAAGCCAACCTCGTCTTTGCGCTTGCGCAACAGCATGGTTTGACCATCTATGACGATGCCTACCTCGAATTTGGCGATGCACCTCGGCCTCCCATTGGCAACTCTTGGTAAGAACTCCTCAAAGCCGCGCGGACCGAAGGCGTATCTGTATTACCTCATTCAGGATTACCTCATTCAGGAGAACCGCCATTCTTGTGACTATGGAGGCGGTTAGCCCTAAAGCGCGGTACGATGAACACGTAGCCTTCAACCGATGAGCCATCTTTCCGAGTTTCAAGTCTTTTTTCTGATTACCGTTCTGAAGATCGCCGTGGTGCTGGTGATCACGCTCAGCGCCGTGGCCTACACCGTGCTGCTCGAACGCAAGGTGCTGGGCCGCATGCAGAACCGCTGGGGGCCTTCGCGGACCGGCCCGTTCGGCATGCTGCAGCCGCTGGCGGACGGCATCAAGCTGTTTCTGAAGGAAGACATGATGCCGCTCGCGGTGGAGCGACCCCTGTTTGTGATTGCGCCGATGATCGCGCTCAGCTGCGCGCTGGTCTCGATCTCCGTGGTGCCGTTCGGCGCGCCGGTGAGCTACCGCGGGGTGACCCTGACCGAGATCTCGGACCTGAATGTGGGTCTGCTGGTGATTCTGGGCGTGACCTCGATCGGCGTGTACGGCATTGCGCTCTCGGGATGGAGCTCCAATAATAAATTCGCGCTGTTCGGCAGCCTGCGCGCGACGGCGCAGGTGATCAGCTACGAGCTCGCGCTGGGGCTTTCGCTGGTGGGCGTGGTGCTGCGCGCCGGTTCCCTGCGGCTGCGGGACATTGTGGCGTCGCAGTCGGCCCACGGCATGGCGAGTTGGAATATCTTCGGCGGCCTGCAGATCGTCGGCTTCTTTATCTACCTGATGGCGGCCTATGCGGAGACCAACCGCTCGCCCTTCGATCTGCCGGAGGCGGAGTCGGAGCTGGTAGCGGGCTACCACACCGAGTACTCCTCGATGAAGTTTGCGATGTTCTTCATGGCTGAATACGCCAACATGATCACAGTCGCCTGCGTGGCCACGCTGCTGTTTTTCGGTGGCGCGAGCTCACCGTTCGGGCATCTCTTCGATCATGTTCTGGCCGGTCCGCTGTTCGGTTTCCTGTTGCCGATTCTCTGGTTCGTGTTCAAAATCTTTGCTTTTCTGCTGCTGTATATCTGGGTTCGGGCCACGTTGCCGCGTTTTCGGTATGACCAGTTAATGGGCTTCGGCTGGAAGTTTTTGCTGCCCGTGGCCATGCTGAACATCCTTGCCACCTCGCTGGTGCTGGCGTTCCGGAGCTGAGGCGGCCTCCCCAGGCCGCCAGCCGTTTACAATAGGCTACGCACCGACATCTCAGAGCCATGTCCGCCCTCTACAAGGGCAGTGCGGGCACGGCCTGAACCTTGAACCAATGGACCCTGCGCCACGATGGAACTTTTTCTCTTCATTCTCTTCGGACTCCTGGCCGTGGCGGGCGCGCTGAACCTGCTGCTGCAGCGCCATCCGATCAACTCGGCGCTGTCGCTGATCGTGGTCATGATGTCGTTGGCCGTGCTGTATTTTTCGCTCGGCGCGGAGTTTCTGGCGGCGGCGCAGGTGATCGTCTACTCAGGCGCCATTATGGTGCTGTTCGTGTTCGTGATCATGCTGCTAAACGCCGGCGAGGAAGATCGCACCAAGAATTCAAAGATCGTCGCCATCGCAGGATTCCCGGGCGTCATCGCCGTGTTCTGCTTGCTGGCCTTCGTGTTTCTTTCTGAAAGACGGGCGCTCGGCACCACGCAGTTGGGCGGCTACCTGACCAATGCGGTGAACAATATCGCCGAGATCTCGCACACCCTGTTCACCACGCTGCTGCTGCCGTTTGAGGTCACCTCCATTCTGATCCTGGTGGCGATCCTGGGCGCGGTCGTGCTGGCGCGGAAGGAGCTATAAGCGGATGCTCTTCAATATGATTTTCCTGCCACTAATCCTTGTACTCTGCGCTGTTGTAGGCGTAACTCTTGGGAAGGCGCAGCGGAGGCAACGTCACGAGCGGCTGGCTGACCGGGGCTCACAGCGCTTTCTCCGCAAGGGTTTCCTTCGCCAAGCGCGGGAGCAGTTCTGATGGTGCCCATTGCGTATTATCTGGTGCTGGCCGCGATCCTGTTCTGCATCGGCATCGCCGCCTTTCTGATCAAGCGCAACATCATCACGATCTTCATGTCGATCGAGCTGATGCTGAATGCCGTAAACCTGACCTTTGTCGCCTTCGCGCACATGTGGCATCAGGTATCGGGCCAGATCTTCGTGTTCTTTGTGATGGTGGTGGCCGCGGCTGAAGCGGCCGTGGGCCTGGCCATCATCATCGCGCTGTTCCGCGCACGGCAGACCTTGAACGTCGATCAGGTCAACCTGATGAAGAATTAGCGAAAGCGAGCCCAAGAACCATGTCCCCTTCCCTGCTTTGGCTCATCCCCGCGCTGCCCTTTGCCGGTTTCGCGCTGAACGGCACGCTGGGCCGCAGATTGCCGCGCGCGGGCGTTTCCGCGGTGGCGCTGCTGTTTACGCTCTTGCCGGCTCTGCTGGTCGCCTGGCTCTGGTCCACAATGCTGGGCGCCAACGCGCCGCTGATGCTGTCGGTCACGGGCCGGCCGTGGATCGCCGTTTCGGGCTTCCAGGTGAACTTCAGCTTTGCGGTCGACCACCTCACCCTGATCATGCTGGCGATCATCACCGGCGTGGGCTTTCTGATTCACGTGTACTCGGTCGGGTACATGGCGCATGAAGAGGGGTACTGGCGCTTCTTCGCCTACCTGAACCTGTTCATGTTTTTCATGCTGGTGCTGGTGCTTTCGGCCAACTTCCTGCTGCTGTTCGTGGGCTGGGAGGGTGTGGGCCTGGCGTCGTACCTGCTGATCGGGTTTTATTTCACGCGGGATTCCGCCGCAAACGCCGGCAAGAAAGCCTTTGTGGTCAACCGCATCGGCGACTTCGGCTTTCTGCTGGGGATGTTTCTGCTGATTGCGCACTTCGGCACGCTGGACTTTGCGGACGTGTTTGCCAAGGTGAATGCGTTTCCCCCGGCGGTCACCGGCGGCTTCCTGACGGCGATCTGCCTGCTGCTGGTGGTCGGTGCGGCGGGCAAATCGGCGCAGATTCCGCTGTATGTCTGGCTGCCGGACGCGATGGAAGGCCCCACACCGGTGTCCGCGCTGATCCATGCGGCGACCATGGTGACCGCGGGGGTATACCTGGTGGCGCGCTGCCACATTCTGTTCGACCGCTCGCCGTTTGCGCTGGGCGTGATCGCCATCATCGGCGCGGCGACCGCGTTCTTTGCCGCGACCATCGGCATGGTGCAGCACGATATCAAACGCGTGCTGGCCTATTCGACCGTGTCGCAGCTGGGGTACATGTTTCTGGGCTGCGGCGTGGCGGCGTACTCGGCCGGCATCTTTCACCTGATGACCCATGCCTTCTTCAAGGCATTGCTGTTTCTCGCGGCCGGCTCGGTGATCCATGCCCTTTCAGGCGAGCAGGATATGCGCGTGATGGGCGGCCTGCGCAAGCGCATCCCGGTGACGTTCTGGACCATGACCGCCGGTGTCTTTGCCATCGCAGGGATCTATCCGCTGTCGGGATTTTTCTCCAAGGACGAGATCCTGTACCGCACCTTCACCTCACCGAACCCGATCGCCAAGCTGCTTTGGCTGGTGGGCCTGATTACCGCAGGCCTAACGAGCTTCTACATGGCGCGAATGTGGTTTAAGACCTTCTTCGGAGCCGAGCGCTTCGATGAGCGCGCGCTGGCCCATGGCCAAAGCACACATCCGCTGCCGAACGAGACCGCCACGCACAGCACGCATGACGAAGCGCACGCGGCGGAGCACGATTCCGGGCAAGCCGAACACGCGCATGGGGTGCATGAGTCTCCCGCGGTGATGACGGTGCCGCTCATGATTCTGGCCGTACTGGCGGTGGCCGGCGGATGGGTGGGCGTACCGGCGGCGTTGCTGGGCTCAAACCACTTCGAACACTTTCTCGACCCGGTGTTTCTTGCCTCCAATCATCTGGAGCTGGCGCTGAACGTGGACAGGGCCTCACATGGAACGGAGTTTGCGCTCGCCTGCGTTTCGTTCGCTACGGCACTGCTTGGCATCTTCGTCGCCTACCTGCTGTACTACCGCAACCCGGGCACCGCGACGCGGTATGCCCAGGCGCTGAAGCCGCTGTATCGCCTGCTCGACGGCAAATACTGGGTGGACGAGGTGTACGGCGTGGGCATCATGGGTCTGCTGTTTGCGACGCGCACCCTGCTTGGCGGGCTGATTGAAGGGGCGCTCGTGCAGGGCTCGGGGGCCGGTCTGGCGGCCGGCACCGAGGGGCTGGGCTGGCTCACGCGGCGCATGCAGTCCGGCAATATTCGTTCCTATGCGGGCTGGCTGGCGCTGGGCGCCGCTGTTCTGATTGCCGTTGCCCTCTTCATCCGGCCGCTGGCGCGGTGACGCCATGACGCTTCTCAAGACATCCGCCTGTTTCAGGCAGTACACAGCCACGAGATCCCCAGGGATCAGCCGTACCGGAGCTTCCCCCAGCCGATGAACCTAAATCACATCATCCTGACCTCGATTCTGCTCACGCCGCTGGCCGGCGCGATTGTGCTGGCGCTGATACCGGAGCGCACGGGATCGAAGGCGCACCATATCGCCGCGCTGGCCGTTACGCTGCTGACCTTCGGTCTGACGCTGCACCTGCCCGCACACTTCGTCTACGGTCTGCAGGGCTTTCAGTTCGAGCAGAACGACGGCTGGATCAGCTCGCCGTCGATCCGCTACCACCTCGGCGCGGATGGGTTATCGATGTGGCTGATCGTGCTCACGGGCTTTCTCGCGCCGATCGGCGTGCTGGTGAGCTGGAACGCGATCGCCGCGCGCACGAAGCTGTTCTTTATCCTGTTTCTGCTGCAGCAGGTCGCCATGCTGGGCATCTTCATGGCGCTGGACCTGTTCCTGTACTACGGCTTCTGGGAGCTTTCGCTGGTGCCGATGACGCTGCTCATCGCCACCTTCGGCCGCACCGAGAACCGGCGCCGCGCGGCAATTAAATTCTTTCTCTACACGTTTATTCCGTCCGCCTTTCTGCTGGTCGGGATGCTTTGGCTGTATGCCCGCACGGGCACCTTCGATCTGCCGGTGCTGCAGGGCCTGGCCGCCGCGCATCGCCTCTCTCCGCACGGCTCCGCGCTTTGGTTCTGCTCGCTCGCGTTTTTGATTGCGTTTGCCGTGAAGGTGCCGATTTTTCCGCTGCACGGCTGGCTTTCCGAGGCGCTGCAGGAGGCGCCGACAGCGGCGGTTATGGTGCTTGCCGGCAAATTGGGGCTGTACTCCATCCTGCGCTTTTCCTTCAGCCTGTTTCCCGAGCAGTCGCGGCATATCGCTCCCCTGCTGATCGCACTGGGCGCGATCGGGATCGTGTACGGCTCGCTTATGGCGCTGGTGCAGAACGATCTGAAGAAGCTGGCGGCCTTTTCGACGCTGGGGCATGTGTCCTTCATCGTGCTGGGGATCTTCGCATTTTCGATTGCCGGGCTCGACGGCGGCATTTACCAGATCCTGAACGAGTCGCTGATCGGCGCGGCGCTGTTCCTGCTGCTGGGGCTGCTGTACGAGCGCTACGGCACCTACGACATGCGCGACTACGGCGGCCTCGCGTCCAAGCACGCCTGGATCGT
>CAXTBJ010000052.1:0-28878 GCA_964242585.1 uncultured Bryocella sp. | reverse complement strand
TCGTGCCCGTGCTGCCCGTCGTGCCCGTGCTGCCCGTCGTGCCCGTGCTGCCCGTGCTGCCCGTGCTGCCCGTCGTGGTGATGCCGGAGCCGATCATACCGCCGCAACCGACCAGCGTCATCGAAGAGCACAGAAAGACAAGCAGGAACAGGCTGCGGAACCGTAGAGCCGGGAACCGCAAAGCCGAGAACCGTAGAGCCGGGGTGAATATAGAGGTCACGTGGGGCAAGTCTAGTGACCGTCGGGGCAGCCGTAAGTCCCACATCCGGTTCACGGCATAACACCGCCTGCGGCCTTGCTGACCCATCAGGGGGAGAGCCGATGATGCGGTAAGGCCGGCCGGGCACCCGCGTCGGCATGGCGGGACGAGGCAGACGGGATGTGCCTCATGCAGGGGCAAGTCAAGGGGAGAACAAATGTGCAGGCGGCTCGTAAGCCGAATTTTGTTCTAGACGGTCATTCCTCTAGGCCAGGCATTACTGCCTGGCTCCAGCAACCTACCCGCAGGTTCCGGCTGTGTTTGCCTGCTTGCGCAAGCGCCCACTCTCCCCGCCTATGGCGCAACGGGCCGTTGCGCAGCCTCGCCTGGGGAGGGGCGAATTGGCTTTCCTGCCTATTTGGTCTTGCTCCGTGTGGGGTTTACCGTGCCACCGCCATTGCTGGCGGCGCGGTGGGCTCTTACCCCACCCTTTCACCCTTACCTGCACGCCTTGCGACGTACCGGCGGTTTGCTTTCTGTTGCACTGGCCGTCCCTCAAGCCTTGACGCTGAGGTCCCGGACGTTATCCGGCACACTGCCCTGCGGAGTTCGGACTTTCCTCCCCCGCGCAACACCCGGCCAAAACCGGGCCCGCGCGGCAGCGACCATCCGGCCGCCTGCACCGTCCCAGTCTATCAACGGATGCCGGATC
Source organism: uncultured Bryocella sp. (assembly GCA_964242585.1). Taxonomy (GTDB): domain Bacteria; phylum Acidobacteriota; class Terriglobia; order Terriglobales; family Acidobacteriaceae; genus Granulicella. Next base: position 27,967 of record CAXTBJ010000052.1, on the reverse strand, counting down.
GCACTCGCCGCCAGGTTCCATGACCTTCTTTGGCCTGTTCTCCAGGATTCAGTGCCCAGATGCGAAACTGGAATCCCATGCCGATCTCACGCCGCCAGTTTCTTACCGCCGCCACTGCCCTGGGGGCTGCCTCCGCCTGTGGGCTTGAGGCCTTTGCGGCCGTTCCGCCCCCGCAAACCGCCGGCCAGGCGGCCAGCCCCGGCCACGAGGGCAGCGGCCAGAACCGGCAGATGGGGCTGCGCGCCGGGGACACCGCCGTGCCGCCGCAGTTGCCCACCCTGCGCGAGGCCGCCCGGAGCCGTGGCCTGCTGGCGGGCTGCGCGGTGAACACCCATGCCCTGCGGACCGATGCCGCCTATATGGAGCTTGTGAAGCAACAGGCCAACCTGGTTGTGGCCGAAAACGCCATGAAGTTCGGGCCGATCCATCCAGGGCCGGAGACCTTTTTCTTCGATGAGGCGGATTTGCTCTTCAGCTTTGCCCAAACCCATGGCATGGCCGTGCGCGGGCACAATTTTGTCTGGCACCGGCAGCTGCCCGGCTGGTTTGCGGGCTATGCGACGAAGGCGAATGCCGCCTCGATCCTGACCGATCACATTACGGTGGTGGGTGGCCGATATGCCGGGCGCGTGCAGAGCTGGGACGTGGTGAACGAGGCCATTCACCTGCCGGACGGCCTGCCCGACGGGCTGCGCCACTCGCCGTGGTACGAGCTGCTGGGGGCGAGCTATGTCGATCTGGCGTTCGGGGCCGCGCGGCGTGTCGACCCCCATGCGCTGCTCACCTATAACGACTACGACCTGGAAAACGAGACGCCCGCGCACGCGGCCAAACGCGCCGCGGTGCTGACGCTGGTGCGCGGCATGCAACAGCGCGGGGTGCCGATCGATGCGGTGGGGATTCAATCGCATCTTTCCGCGGGCGGCGGCGTCCAGTATGGCCCGGGGCTGACCCGGTTCATGGGCGAGATCCAGTCCATGGGACTGAAGATTCTGCTTACGGAGATGGACGTGAACGACCGCGCGCTCGGGGCTGACCCCCGGGTGCGGGATGAGGCCGTCGCGGCTGTTTACGATCAGTACCTCCGGCTGACGCTGGCCAATCCGGCCGTGCTCGCGGTGCTGACCTGGGGCTTGACGGACAGGTACACCTGGCTGAATGGAGAGGATGCCCGCCCGGATAAGCTGCCCGAACGCGCCCTGCCCTTCGACGCCGACCTGAAAGCCAAGACCGCCTACGTGCGCGAAGTGGAGGCCGTTTTGGGCGTCCCGACTCGCGGTTGAACGAAGGTGAGCTGAGCGGAGGTGGCGCCGCCGAGGATAGCGGGCGTGCCGATCACGCTATTGCACGGTCAAATCAGCTATTGCACGGTCAGGTGAACCGTCGCGGTGTGCTGCACGGAGCCGCTCGTAGCCGTGACCGTAATGACATAGCTCGCCGGTGCCCCGTAGAAAACGCCCGAAAAGCCGCATCCTGTGAGGACGCCCATGGCCGCCAGACCGCCCACGGCAACCAATGCCAAGGCCAAGGTACGCGGCACGCTACGCGCCAAGGCACGCCCAAGCCGCACACGGCCGCGACCGGCCAGGCAAAGCGGAAGGGCGAGCATGGCCAGGATCACCCCCCGGCCACGCGGCCACCGGGCATGGGGCGCGTCCGGTGCCACGTCGGCTGCCCGGGCTGCCTGTGCGGCAACGGTGCCTATAGACAGCTGCACCGTCTGGGAGCCCGCGCCCAGGTTTACGGAGGCCGGGGTAAGCGTGTAGGTGGCCCCCGGCGGCAAACCGTTCACGGAGAGGGTGACCTCGCCCGGGTACCCGCTGCCGAGCGGTGCCAGGACGAAGCTGAAGCCGGCTGCATCCCCGGCGGTAACGGTCGATGAGGTCGTTCCGGAGCTGGTGAGGCTGAAGTCGTACACGGGGAGGGCGGTGACGTTGAGTGTGCCCGCGCCAGCGGCCGCGAGATAGTAGGCATCAGCTGCCATCGCCGCCTTGATCGTATGGCCGCCCACGAGGAGTGCCGCGGTGGGGTAGATTGCCGTGCAGGTCAGCGGTGAGCCGGTGCCGCTGCAGGCGGCGGTCACGGGCGCGCGGCTGTCTACGGCGAAGGTGAAGGCCCCGCCCGGAGCGACCGTGCCGGCGTAGCTGACGGTCGCCGTCAGGGTGACGCTCCCCGTGCCGTACACGACGCTAATGCTTGAGACGGTGAGGGTGACCGGGCCAGCGATACCCGCACCGTTCAGCTGAATCAGCTGAACGCTCCCTCCACGATTCAGCGTATTGTCGGTGAGATTTGCTGTTCCGGTGAGCGGACCGGCCAGTTGAGGGGTGAACGCCACGCCCACCTGGCAGGTGCCCGCCGCGCCCAAAGCTGTCGACGAGCTGCAGGTCGTCGCCGCCGGATCGAGTGTAAAGTTCGCGGACGAGGTCCCCAGTCCGGCGAGGCCCAGCGCGGCATTGCCGATATTGGTCAGCACCGCTGTCTGCACCGGGCCGGTTTTGCCGGCGGGCGTGGCCGGGAAGCTGAGGGTTTCGGGGTCGGCCACATCCAGACGGCTCAGGATATTGACGCCGTTCAGGATGCCTGTCACATACAGATTGCCATAGGCGTCGAGCGCCATCCCGCCCGGATTTCCGAAGCTGCCGACGCCGCTGAGAGCCGTGTAGCTGCCGGAGCCGTCAGGTGCATACCGCAGCACCGCATCGGAGGTGCCCGGGGCCGTGACGTACACCGTGCCGGCCGCGTCCAGGGCGAGGCTGTTCACGCCACCCAGGCCCGTCGCCACGGTGCTTTGCATGTAATTGGGAGTGTAGCCGCCGCTCGCGCCGGGGGTCTCCTTGAAGATCGAGTTCGCGCCCGCATCGCCGATGTAAAGTGCGCCGCTGCTGTCCAGAGCGAGGGCCGCGATCCGCGTGAAGCCGCCGGCGACGACGCTTTCCACATAGCCCCTGCCATTGGGAACTTCCTTGAGCACCTCCGCCCCGTTGCCGAGGTAGACCGTCCCGCCACCGTCTACGGCCACCGCGGCCACCGCCCCGAGCCCGTTAGCGGCGGCGGTAAAAGGGACGATCTGTGTGTAAGCGCCGGTTACCGGATCCAAAAGCTCCTCTTCGACCTGTCCCTGCGCGCTGTCGGCAATAAACACGTTGCCTAAACCATCCACGGCGAGCGCGGCAGGCGCGACGATGCCCGACCCGAAGGCCGTCTGCGTATAGCCGCCGGCGGTGAGGGTCTCTTTTACCAACGAGCCGCTCCCATTGGCGGCATACAGGTTTCCGGCGGCGTCCGTGGCTACCGGACCCGCCGCGAGGCCGCTCGCCACGGTCGTTTGCGTGCCGAGGTAGATCACACCTTGCGGAGCGACGCCGGTCCCGCTCACCGGCGCGCTCGCGAGGACATTCCCGCTCGCGCCAAGGAGGGTTACCCCGCCGGAGCGCAAACCGGGGACTGTCGGCGTGAAGGCGACGGTGACGGTGCAGGAGGTTTGCGCCGCCAGTGCGCCGCTGCAGGTGGTGGAGACCAGGGTGAAGTCAAGCCCGCCGACACCCTGCGTGAGCACGGCGGGCGTGCCGAAGGTGCCCGCGGTGTCGACCGTGAAGCTGAGCGAGATCTGCCGGCCCGCGGCGCTGCCGACCGGCACCGCGCCGAAGCTGGGTGCGGGATTCAACCTGATCCCGGTGCTTTCGAAGTAGCTGACCACGTAAAGCGCCCCGTTTGCGTCCTCGGCGAGGGCCTGCGCGCGGTAGGGATAGTAGACCTGATCGTCGTAGGCACCGCCGATGAGGGTCGCCTTCAGAAACTGGCCGGGGCTGGCGTAGTACAGATCCCCCACACCGTCGGCGATGGCGCCATAGGTGTCTGGGGCCTCCAGGACAGCCGATTTTGTATAGGTGCCGTTGGCAAGCGTGTACTTATCGATGGCCGGCCCGCGCACGTTGCCCACATATAGATTGCCGGCGGCATCGATAGAGACCGCATAGGGCGTCGCCAATCCACCGTTGTCGATCGTCGTCTGGGCGTAGGTACCCGCCGCCAGCTCATAGAGTGAGCTCTGGTGGTCGTCTACCACGAACAGATCGCCCGCCGCATCCACCGCCACGCCCACGGGGTCGTTGAAATGGCCAAGCGTGCTCTGCGTGTAGACACCGCCGACAGCGGGTGTCTCTTTGTAGAGCAGACCGCTGCCGGCGGCGATGTAGAAGTTACCGTCGCCGTCCCGCGCGAGGCCGATCGCATGGCCCAGACCGGAAAACAGCACGCTTTGCGCGTAGTTTCCCGTGCCCCCGTTGGGGGTCTCCTGATAAACGATGCCGTCGGCGTAATCGGCAATGTATAGATTGCCGGCCGGGTCGGCCACGACGGCGTGCGGGTTGTTTAAATTCGCACCGAAGGTCGTCACCTCGCCTACGCTGTGCGCGGTCTGGGCCCAGGCGACCTTTGCCCCCAGCAGGAACGGGAGAACCACAGCGAGGACGGCGAGCCAGCCGCCCAGCGGGCACTCAAGGCGGCGGCGGGCGGCGGGCGGCCGTGTGGGGATGCCCGGTCTTTGAATGACTGGACTCCCGATCACCGCATCCCCTCCCCGGGCAGAGGAAAGAGACGCCCCTGCCCTGCTGACCATGGGGCGAAGACTGTCAACGGCAAGGATGGGGGTGGTGCTCACGGCGAACTCCTGCGAATCTTGCGCAATCTTGCGAATCGTGAATTTTGAAAATCCTAGAAACGTCCTGCTCGGGTTCCGAAAAGGTACGTTGAAGCTAACGACACCGTACGGTGCGCGAGGTCGCGCGATCGCACCGCACGGCAGTAACCGACGCTCGATCGCACGGTAGTTACCGACGGCCCTTGCAGTGGAGCATGGCCAGGGGCAAGCCCAGCTACCACGTGGGTACCAAACGCGGACCCACCGGCGTCAGGCGTGGACTCGCCAGCCGCGCGCTGCGGTCTGGGATCTAGCAGTCTGGATCGGTATGCGGAAATGCCGGCTTTTCGGGCTTTCCTGGGCCTACCAGGTGCTTTCAGCACACGTGCGCGAATGATTTTCGCCGTCTCAGGCGATCCTCACTGTCTCAAATGGGGACAGTCGCAAGACCGGTCAGTGTGCTTTGGCGTGCTCACGTGCAGGGGAAGCGAAGCGGACCTGACTGTACGCGATACGGCTCCGTACGCTCTGGGGCACAGGTAAGAGGCGGAGAAGGCTCTTCTATTTCTCATGCTGCTCATGGAACAAGAACGCGTAAACTGCCGCAACGGTTTGCCGTTTACCGGTTTTCCGTTAAACCCGGTTGCGTGCCGGTGAAGGGCGAGCAGCACGGCTTCATGGCCGGCGTGAACTCCATGTATTCGACGCGGGTTAGGTCGGGATCATAGAGATTGAGCTGGATTTTTCCGTCGCGCCCGGCGTTGATGGCCGTGCAGTCCCTGCCGGTGCAGCCGTTGCGCTGCAGGTCCGCGAGCACGGTCTGCATGCGCTCGGTTCCGAGTGAAAAGTGATCCATCACGCCCGCGGTGTGCAGGTCGGGATCGGCCGGCTGGTTGAGCATGTACTCTACCCAGTCGGTACCGTCGGGCACCTGCAGACTGACGTAATCGACCGGGCTGCCGTCGGCGTGCGAACCGTACCAGTAGGGCCTGAAGCCGAGGGTGCCGCGCCAGAAGGTATTCTCCTTTTCGCGGTCGTGGACGAGAAAGCCGACGTGGATGATGCGTACGCTGGAGGCGCTCGGCAAGGGTCCCGCGGTGCTGGCCAGCCCTGCGGGACCGGCGATCTTCGCCGCACCGGCCGCGGGGCTGAAGGGGCTTTGGACGAAGAAGACGAGGTTGCCTTCGGGGTCACGGACGCCGAATTCACCGTTGTGCAGGGGTACGGCGGTCGGCACGCCGCCGGCGTTCAGGTAACGCTCGAGACCCGCGACATCGCGGGTGGTGAAACCGACCGCGGCCAGACGCACGTTGGGCCGGGGCGGGGCTTCGCCGTGCAGCACCTCGACCCACTGCGACGGGTTGACGGGAAAGATCCAGGTGTCCGGGGCGTCTGCCGAGGTTTTCTCCGCAAGGCCAAGGGTGGAACCGTAGAAGCGCTCCGCCTCGGCGGGGTGCGTGGTGTAGCCGCGAAAGAAGGCAACCCCGGTGATCGCGGGACGGATGGGCGACGGTGCGGCTTGCTGTGCGGGGAGAGGCAGGGTGCAAAGGCTGAGGCCAAACAGGCAAAGAGCGCGGACCATGGGCTACACTTTCCGCCTTGCCGAAGGCGTTGGTCAAGCCCCTTGGCTTCTGCCTTGGCTTGTCGCTTCGACTGTGCGGGTACCTTGGTCCCGGTAGATGCATGGGCAAGATCCGGGTGGGATTTAGGCACGAGGCGTAACATCGCGGGTAATGCGCGATGTCGGTCATGGCCGACAGACGTGGTTTTCCGGCCGACCGCGTTGCGGTCCCGCGATAGCCTGCCGTAGCAATCCTTTTTCGAGGCTCCTGCGTTTCCTTTACAGAATCGACGGCATCTCCGCCCGCAGCAAGAAGGCAGCAAGGCATCGAGAAGGCATCGAAGTTCTACACAAGGCGTACGCAAGAGGTTCTCGACAACGCAGCTGCTCCAACCGCAGTCCGGCCATCGCCGCCCAAAATCGTGAAATCCGGAGAACGAAACAGTATGTGGAAGTCCGAAAAGTCCCCGCGTTCCGCAATCACAGACCCGCAGGAAAATCACCTGGGCAACGCCAGCTACGACGACCCGAGCGACGTCGGCGTGTTTGCACGCCGGGAGGCCGGCACCCCCACAACCCTGGACGAACTGCGCGGCCAGGGCGGCTTCGGCGTTATCGTCGCTGCGTCGGACATGCAGCAGGCGCCCAGCAGCCAGGCTTCCAGCATCGGCTCGCGCTTCAGCTCGGAGCTGGATTCGATCTCGCGGCGCGAGCGGCAGGTGCGCGAGATCCAGGAGCTGGCAACGCATCGCGTGATCGACCTGACGGCCGAACAGCTGCGCCGCATCCTGGAGTTCATGGTCTAGGCGTTTCGCTTGCCCAAGGGTCCCGTTATGGCGCAGGTCTTGTGGCCCAGGCTTTTATGTTTTCCTCCCGCAGTGCGGCGGAGGGACCTGTTTCCTGGAAGTTACAGGTCGTCCAAAGGAAAGCAGATCCCTTCACTTCGTTACGGGATGACAAAGCTGCGAAGTTGCGGGGGGACAAAGCCGTGAAATCGCTACACGCTACAGGAGCTTCGCGGCTGCTTTGGCGAAGTAGGTGACGATGAAGTCGGCACCGGCGCGGCGGAAGCCGAGCAGGCTCTCCAGGGTGGCGCGGTCGCGTTCCAGCCAGCCGCGTTCAAAGGCGGCCTGCAGCATGGCGTACTCGCCCGAGACCTGGTAGACGCCCAGGGGCAGGCCGGTGCGTTCGCGCGCGTCGCGCAGGATATCGAGATAGGGCATGCCGGGCTTGATCAGCAGCATGTCCGCGCCCTCGGCGATGTCCCCTTCGAGCTCGCGCAGGGCCTCTCGGCGATTGGCGCCATCCATCTGGTAGGTGCGCCGGTCGCCGAACTGCGGCGCGGAGTCGGCGGCCTCGCGAAACGGCCCGTAAAAGGCCGAGGCGAACTTGGAGGCATAGCTCAGGATCGGGGTGCCGACCCCTTCGGCCGCATCCAGCGCCGCGCGAATGGCCCCTACACGGCCATCCATCATGTCGGAGGGAGCGACGATGTCGGCGCCGGCCGCGGCCAGCGAAACGGCCGCGCGCGCCAGCAGAGGGAGCGAGGCGTCGTTGTCGACCGTGAAGCCGTCCACCGCACCCGATTCCCTGTCGCGCAGCTCTTCGGGCGAGCCCGGGCGGCGCACGACGCCGCAGTGGCCGTGCGAGGTGTACTCGCAGAGGCAGACGTCGGCGATCAGAACAAGTTTCCTGGACGCGGTGGAGGCCTTGAGGGCCCGTAGGGCGCGCTGCGTGATGCCGTCGGCGGCATAGGCTCCGGTGCCGTCCTCATCTTTGGCGTTCGGAATGCCGAACAGCAGCAGGCCGCCCAGACCGAGCGCGGCGGCAGCCTCCGCCTCCTTCACGGCCTCGTCCACCGAGAGGTTGAAGACGCCGGGCATGGAGCCGACCTCGCGGCGGATGCCTTCGCCTTCACACACGAACAGCGGGTAGATCAGCGCGCCGGGATGCAGGTGGGTTTCGCGCACCAGCGAGCGCAGGGCAGGGGTGGCGCGGAGGCGGCGAAGGCGGGTGTCTGGGTACGGCATAGATGTTTGGAGTGTACGGCGGGTCGATTCATCGCACGCACGCTCCATAGGGAACAACAACAAGGGGCGAAATGCCTCTGCACCAACAGCTATTTTGCTTTAGCCACGGTCCAACAGTCCGCCGTCATCCTAAGCGCAAGCGAAGGATCTCTGTATGCTGCTCGCGGCTGCTCTATAACCCCTCGGAAACCGCTATACCTGCTGAAGTGGAGCGATAGGGTCAGGTCACCCCTACCGGCTCGCCTCCAATGACAACCGGTACACCTCCTCCACCGTCATGTCGCGCAGCACCAGCGGCGCGCCGGTGGGGTCCAGCCCCAGCCAGGGTTCAAAGAAGCCGCCGCGGTGCAGGCCGCGCAGATCGGCCCAGCGTTCCAGCTTGTGGTCGCTCAGGCGGACGCGGTAAATGGAAGGGTCCGCGCCGAATACGGTGTCGAAGAAGAGGAACCGGCTGTCGGGGCTCCAGATCACATCATTCACCCCGATGCCGGCCAGATCGGTCCAGGATCGCGCGGGCTCCGTGGCCTGGCTGTCATACAGGCGCAGGGTGCGGTTGTCCTCCGTGACCGCCGTGAAGAACCGCCCATCCGGCGACCAGCGCGGCGTCCACAGCCCCTCCGAGCCGTGCAGGGTGGTGCGGGAGCCGTGCACGCGGTCATAAATCTGAATGCTCAGGGTGGGATCGCGGGCGGTGCCGAAGTCGAGCAGCCGGCCGAAGGCGATTCGCGTGCCGTCCGGCGACCAGCTGGCAACGCCCTGGTTGCCGCTGTCCTCCGGCAGCATCGGCCGGCTCTGCCCATTGGCGACATCCACCAGAAACAGCCGCCACTGCGAGCCCGCCTCGCCCGCGACGTAGGCCACCGTGCGGCCGTCCGGCGACCAGCGCGGGAAACGCGCCACGACCGGGGGCTGCGTGAGCCGGCGCCGCTCCGTGCCGTCCGCGCGCGCGAGCCAAAGTGTGCCCTCCGGGTAGGCCGTGTACGCAATGGAGCCGCCGTCGGGGGAGAAACTGACGCCCTCCGCGGAAAGGCCGCCGAGAAAGGGCTTGAACTCACGGGTCTTGGGGTCGAGCCGCATCAGTTCGCCGCGCTGATGCGATCCGATCACGTACAGGGCCCGGCCGTCCGCGCTGGGCAGGGGCGCGCGCCACAGATCGGCCTGACCGGTGGTCAGCTTGATAGGTACATTGGCAGGGTTTGTCCCCGGGCTAGATCGGACTACAGCTCGGAACTCATCTCGGAGGCCGGACCCGAAACCGGGGGAACGTGCGCCGGGCAGCATCCATACCGCGTTGGTGCCGGGGCCGCCGGAGAGGTAAAAGAAATTTCGGCCATCCGCGCTCCAGCTGCCGCAGTACATTTGGCTCGCGTCCGCCTGGGTTGTGGTGAATTGGTGCAGCCCCTTCCCATCCGCGCCGACCTCCCAGATCTCGCTCGCGTTTGAGCCGAAGTTCACCGAAAAACGCAGCAACCGGCCATCCGGCGACCAGCGCGGCCAGTACACCACGCCCGGCGCGCGGACCAGGGTGCGCACATTGGTCCCATCCGCCGCGGCCAGCTGCAGAAAACGGCCCCGCGCAAAGGCCAGGGTATCCGCATGGGGCGACCAGTTCGCGTCATGGCCGGTGAGCTCGCCGATCTGCAGCGACCGGGCCGGTGACTGGCCTGGGCCGGCGACGGTCTGCGCCAGCAGGGGCCGATTATCGTCCGTATGCCACACGGAGCCGATCAGCAACTGGCCCCGGCTGCGCGAGTAATCGACCGCGGTGGCATCCGGAAACGGGGCGGGAAAGCTCTCCACCATGCCGCCCTCCAGCGGCACGCGTGCCAGCAGGCTCTGGTTGTTCTTTGCCTCCGTGAAGTACAACCAGCGGCCGTCCGTGACGAGCGGCGATGGAAACTGCCCCAGATTCTTCGGTACACCGTCATCGGTCAGTCTCGTCGTAGCCGCGACAACTGGATGTTCCGCGCTCGGGATGCCGCGCAGCCGTAGCAGCACCGCCGCGGTGGCCAGTAGACCGGCCCCCAGGACGGCGATCGGGAGCCGCAAACGGCGGCGGGCAGGGTCGGACGGCAACGCAGCGGCGTCGACGGAGGTGGGCAAAACAGGCAGCGGGCCCGCAGCGTTCGTGGCCGGCCCGGCAGGCGGACGGGCCATGCCGGGTACCATCGCGGGCGGGGGTGGGGACGTGACCTCTGTCGGCACTCCGGCAGGAGCGGCCACAACGCACGGAGGGAACTCCTCCACCACGGTCGAGATGCGGTAGCCGCGCTTGGGAACGGTCTCGACATACTGCCGGCCGGCATCCGTGGTGCCCAGCGTCTTGCGCAAAATAAAGATGTTCTGGGTCAGGTTGCTCTCTTCGACGAAGGTGTCGGGCCACAGGGTCTGCATGAACTCCTGCTTGGAGACCACATGGCCGCGGCGTTCCAGCAGCAGCGCCAGCGTCTCCAGGACCTTGGGCGACAGGGGCACCCGCTCGTCCTCGCAGAACAGCAGGCACTCCGCGGCATCGAAGACGAAACGTCCGAACCGCAATCGGGCACTTTGCACCATAACCGGCTCCTCATTGAGTGCGCTTTGAGTATGCCTTGAGAATGACGGAAGTTTGCACTCAATTTTGACGCAGGATCAAAATGGGGCGGAGAGCCGGGCGGTAGGTCCTGAAAAAAACCATAAAGCTGCCCGACACACCCATGCCTTACGACAGCGCCAAGCTACCGCGCGGCGATCTTGCCCAGGCGCATGCGTTCGGTCTGCTGGTAGGTGTAGCGGATGCGGTGAATGACCGTGATCGTGGAAAGGATGGCCAGCACCCAAAGCGCGGCGGCCATGGTGTCCCAGCGCTCCAACAGCGCGCCCAGAATGATCAGCACGACGCGTTCGGGCCGCTCCATGAAGCCGACCTTGCACTGGCCGATGAGCGCCTCGGCGCGGGCGCGCGTATAGCTGACCATCAGGCTCGCGGTCATCACGAAAGCGACCAGGAACACATAGAAAAACCGGTTGCCGCGCGCATAAAACACCAGCAACCCGAAAAACAGCGCCACGTCGGAGTAGCGGTCCAGCACCGAATCGAAGAACGCCCCGAAGACGGAGACCTGGTTCGTGAGCCGCGCGACCCGGCCGTCCACCATATCGAAGAGCCCCGCCCCGATGATCACCAGGCCGGCGTAGAGGAACATGCGGACGTAGTTGTCTGCCCGCGCATAGCCGAAGAACACGGCGGCGACCACGTTGATCAACAGGCCGATAAAGGTGAGCGTATTGGGCGAAATGCGCGACAGGGCAAGACCGTTGACGATCTTTTGCAGCAGCCAGCCGCTGCCTTTGCCGAATGCGCTTGTCCAGGTCATAACAGTGCGTCACAAAGCGGTGCTACAGAAGCGAGACGTCCCGGGGAGTCGCCCCGCGGGAGGCTCGGGGAACCCTGCGGGGCGTTCCGGAAAACGCTCGCATCAGTGTAGCGCGATGAACATACCGTCCCCGTTCGCAGGGAACGGCCAGGGCCAGCCCGAAAGGCGGATTCCTGCATCAGAACGGTTACAAGGCGAGAAAAAACACCGCGCCGGATGGGCCGGGAGCGCCGAAAGGACCAAAGAATGGCAAAAACAATGGAACCGACCTCTGTGAAGCGCATGTACAAGAACCGCGTGGCGCTGCCCGACGACACCAAAGCTAAGGTGGTTGAGGTGATGCAGCCCAAGCTGGCGGCGGCGTTCGATATGTACTCGCAGGCCAAGTTTGCCCACTGGAACGTGAAAGGCATGAACTTTTACCAGCTGCACCTGGTCTTCGACGCAACCGCCAAGGTGATCTTCAAGCAGATCGACCCGATCGCGGAGCGCATCACGCAGCTGGGCGGCGTGGCGAACGGCACGATCCGGATGGCAGCGGCGAACTCCCCGATTGAGGCCTACAAGGTGGAGTCGATCTCCGGGCCGGAGCACCTGACGGCGCTGGCGAACTCGCTGGGCAAGTATTGCTCCGAGCTGCGCGACGCCTCGGACAAGATCGACGACCTGGGCGACGAGCCGACCTCGGACTTCTTCAAGCAGCTGGTGGTGGAGGCCGAAGAGGAGCTGTACTTCCTCGAGTCGCACCTGGAAGCCGGCGACGTGCAGTGATCTCTCTGCCGGGATCGCCGGGGTCCTCGGGCTCCGGCGTTTTTACTTTCGGGCAAAGGCTCCGGCGCAACGGTACCCCAGAACTGCTTTATCCGGCCAGACTCTGGTACAGCAGCAGCACATTCAGGACAATGACAATGCCGGTCACGGTCCAGCCCGCCGCGCGCACAACGCCCGAGCTGCGAAACTCCTGCATCACGCCTTCGCGCTGGGTAAGCAGCAGCAGCGGAACCAAGGCGAAGGGCAGCGTAAAGCTCAGCATCACCTGCGAGTCGTCCAGGATGCGCAACGGGTTCAGCCCGACGCCGATCACGATCAGCGCCGGGATGATCGTGATGAACCGCCGCAGAAAAATCGGAAACTTCACGTCGAGAAAGCCCTCGATGATGACCTGCCCGGCCATGACGCCCACCGTCGAGCTGGACAGCCCGGAGCACAGCAGCGCCACCGCGAAGATGACCGCGGCGCTTTTGCCCATCAGCGGCCCGAGCGTGTGAAAGGCATCCTGGATGGTGGGCGAAATGGACGGCCCCTTGGCAAGCGTCACGGCGGCCATGATCAGGATGGCGGAGTTGATCAGCCAGGCCCCGTTCATGGCCAGAAACACATCCACCAGCTCGAAATTAAGAAACTGCCGCAGCAGGGACGGCCGGGGACTGCCGGGCGGTGGGGCTATCTGCTTGCGGCGCGGCTGCACCAGCGCGGAATGGAGGTACACCACATGCGGCATCACGGTCGCGCCCAGGATGCCGACCGCGGCATAGGTGCAATCCTTCAGGTGGTTCTTATCAAGCGTCGGCAGCAGCGTGGCCACGAAGGCTCTGTGCCAGTCCGGATGCACGCGAAAGATCTCAAAGCCGTAGCACAGGCCCACCAGCGACACAAAGGCCATGATGCCGCGCTCCAGCCACTGGTACCCGGCGAGATCGAGCGCCAGAATGCCCGCCACGGCGACCGTCGTGACCATCGCGGAAAAAAACAGCGAACCGGTGGGGGAAAAGCCATGCGCCATCAGCGCCGGACCGATCAGCAGATCCAGACCCAGCGCGGCCCCCAGAAACTCGGCTAAATCGGTGGCCACGGCGGAAAGCTCGCCGGCGATCCAGAGAAAGATCACGGTGGGCTTGGAGAAGGTCTGGCGGCAGTTCTGCGGCAGCGTCTTGCCGGTGACGATGCCCAGCTTAGCCGACAGGTACTGAATCAAGATGGCCATCAGGTTCGACCACAGCAGCACCCACAGCAGCCGATAGCCGAACTGGCTGCCGCCCAGGATGTTGGTGGCGAAGTTGCCGGGATCGATATAGGCGACGGAGGCGACGAAGGCGGGGCCGAAATAGCTCCAGATGCGGTCGGAGCGGAAGCCCGTATCGCTCCCCGGGCTCACACCCGTGCCGGTGGACTCGCTTACGGCGGTCAACGTGTCGGGTTCAGGGGATGGGGCCACAGTCCAAGTGTAGGATGCGCCCTTTGCCTTTGCGCCTTTGCACCTTCTCCTCTGCTTTTCTGTCCGTCATGGCCGGCCCACCCCGCCGCACCGCAACATTTTCCCTCGAATCGCATCTATTCATATAGAGGTGTTACCATGCCGCGGACTTCAGCAACTGCACTCTTGCTGTCCCTGGCGACTCTGTCCGTTCCTGCTCTATCGCAAGGCACGAACCCAGCCGTTCGGGACTCTTACTCTGCTCTAAACTTTGTACAGGGCCAGGCCACCCTGGATGGCCAGCCTGTGACCACCGATCCCAATGCCAGCCCACGCATCCTGCACCCCGGCGAAACGCTGGCCACCGCGACCGGCACGGCGGATGTGATGCTGGTGCCGGGAACACTGCTGCGCCTGGGCCAGAACACCACCGCGCAGATCGTCGCGGGTACGGACGGACGCGCGGAAGCCCGGATCGAAAATGGCCGCGCCAACGTCGCCGTCAACGCGCTCGCTCCCAAGAGCCTGCTGCTGGTGGACATGCCCAACGGCCAGACCCAGCTGCTGAAGCGCGGCCTGTACACCTTTGACGTACCCTCCGAAACCGCTCGCGTCTACAACGGTGAGGCGGACGCCTTTCCGGGCTCCGACACGGCGAGCAACGCCAAGCCGGTGAAGGTCAAGGACGACCACGAGGTGCTGTTCGGCGATAACCGCCTCCATCCCGCCAAGTTCGACGCGGAGATGGCGGACAATGAGCTGCTGCCCTGGACCGGACCGCAGGAGGCCCACGCGGACGGCTACTATGGCCTGACGAACGACGGGGGCAACGGCTCCTATGCGGAGGCAGGCTACGCGCCGGTCGCCGCCTACGGCTACAGCCCCTACGCGCTCGGCTTCGGCTATGGGTACGGCTATCCCTACGGGTACGGCTATGGCTACCCCTATGGCTTCGGTTACCCGTTCGGCTTCGGCTACGGCTATCCGTTCGGTATCGGCTTCTACGGCCGCGGGTATGGCTACGGCGGCTATTACGGTGGGCGAGGTGTGATCGGCGGGCAGGGGCTACGCAACGGTTACTACGGCGGCGGGTATGCCGCGCGGGGCTACAGCGGCGGTGCCCGTGGCTTTGCAGGCGGTGGCGGTTTCGGCGGCGGCGGCTTCCATGGCGGCGGCGGCGGTCATCGCTAAATCACTTCAACAATGCACATCAGGCAGGCGCTCTCCGGGGCGCCTGCTTTTTTGGTCTGATGAAAGCTCGACCGGCGATCCCCATCGCAGCTGCCCGCCTTCCGCGGGCTGTTCCCATCCAAACCTCTGTGAAAAGCAAGCAGCCCATAGAACTGAACGATGCGCAACGTAAGGATCAGGCCTACGCCGCGTTGGCCGCCCAGTTGGAGAGCGACACCGCCATCCCCGAGGCCGTGCGCGCCCTGGCCCGCGACCCGCGCGTAGCCGTGCGCCGCGCCGGGGCGCCGGACCCCGGGGGCAAATGCATCGTCTACTGGATGCAGCGGGCACAACGCGGGCTGGATAACGCCGCGCTGGATAAGGCCATTGAGCTTGGTAATGCGCTGGGGCTGCCCGTGGTCGCCTTTTTCTCAGGCATCAATAATTTTCCCCATGCCAACCTGCGGCATTACACCTTTCTGAATCAGGGTCTGGCGGATATCGCGGAGGATTGCGCCGCGCGCGGAGTCGGCTTCGTGCTGCGCAATCACCCGCATGAAGACCACCTGCGCTTTTTTGCGGATGTGCGTGCGGCGATGGTCGTCGGCGATGAAAATCCCATGCGCGTCCCCGAGCAGTGGCGCGTGCACCTCACCGAAACGCTGACAATCCCCTTCTGGACCGTCGACGCCGATATGATTGTGCCGTCGAAGCTGCTTGAAAAGGCGCAGTACTCCGGCGCCATCATCCGCCCGCGGCTCAAGCGCATGATGCCGGACTTTCTCAAGCCCTACACCAATCCCGAAGCCGACAAACCCTGGCGCGCGCCCAAAGGCCTGCAGGCCGACGATCCACGCGAGGATATGACTCGCGGCTGGCAAGATTTCGACCGCAGCGTGGGGCCCGTCGAGGCTTGGCACGGGGGCCGCAAAGCCGCATGGCAGCGGCTGGATCTGTTCGTCGCCGGCAAGCTCGCCAAATATTCCGACGACCGGATGCACCCGGAGCGCGACTCCACCAGCCGGCTTTCGCCCTACCTCCACTTCGGTCATATCGGTCCGCTCACGATCGTGAACGCGCTCAATGCCGCGGTCGAACGCGATCCGTCCCTCGCCCCGGCGCGCGACGGCTACTTCGATGAGGTCATCACCTGGCGCGAGCTCAGCGTGAATTTCTGCCGCTACCAGCCGGATTACGACAACGTCCGCTGCGTCGACAACTGGGCCGCCGAAACCATCGCCAAGCACGACGGCGACAAGCGCGACACGCTTTATACCCTGGAACAATTGGAAGCCGCCGAAACCCACGAGGAGCTATGGAATGCCGCGCAGACCCAGATGATGCGCGGTGGCTGGATGCCCAACTACCTGCGCATGTACTGGGGCAAGAAAATCGTCGAATGGACCCCGGACGCACCGACCGCGATGCAGTCCATCATCCACCTCAACGACAAATATTTTCTCGACGGCCGCGATCCCAACGGCTACGCATCCATCGCCTGGACCGTGCTCGGCAAGTTCGACCGGCCCTGGCCGGAGCGCAAAATCTTCGGCAAACGGCGCTATATGACGGAGGCGAGCGCGATGAAAAAATTCGACGCCAAAGCCTACATCCGCGATGCGGGGGCCCTGCCGAAATGAGTCTTCGCCGGAGACTCACCTGCTCTTTTCAAGTGAGTCGATCCGGCCTTCGAGCTTACCGCTGAGATGGTAAAACTGGCGCATATCGCTTTCGAGCACGGCAAAGCGCGATCTCATCTCGGAGAACTGTTCTGTCATCCGCCTATCGAGTTCCGTCAGTCGCTTATCGAGATCCTTAACCGCAGACAAATTTAGCAGAATGCCGAGCAGCACCATCAGCGTGGGAATGCCAAATCGAGAGATAGAGCTGAACATCGGTCACGGTAGGCATCTTCTACCCCCAATCTTAACAGCGGCCTTATAGGTCCAGGCAATCAGAATACGCAGACAGGCAAACATGGTGGATCTAGCCCAACACGCACCGGTACTCGAACTCCCGCAAGAAGCGAAGGACGAGCTTCTGCGCGAGGCCGTTCCAGAACCGCCCCAGCCCGAGGCGCCACTCTCCGCCTCGCGCACGCCGGGCGAAAGCAAGCTCTGGCGGCCGCGCCGCGTCCTGATCACCCCGGACGCCTGGAATCTGCCCCACGGCCGGCTGATGCTGGAGCGCGCCGAAGGCTTCGGCGCGCAGGTGATCCGGCTCAAGAGCAACCAGCTGCGCGGCCTGGTCTCCCCGTCCGCCCCCGGCGACGAGAAGGCCGCGCAACGCGCCTATGCCGAGGCCAAAACCTCGCTCGCCATCGTCGTCTCCCCGGCCGGGCAGCGCAAGCTGCAGCCCATTCCACCCTCGGCCGACTGGCAATTTCACCTCGCGCAGGGCTGCCCCGCGCACTGCCAATACTGCTACCTCGCCGGCTCGCTCTCGGGGCCGCCGGTCACGCGCGTCTACGCGAATTTGCCGGAGATCCTCGAAGGCCTGCGAAGCTACGTGGGCACCGGGGCCGTCACCTCGGCCTCCCGCGACCGCGCTCACGAGGGCACCACCTTTGAGGCCTCCTGCTACACCGATCCGCTCGGCATCGAGCACCTTACCGGCGCGCTCGCCGAATCCATCCGCTTCTTCGGCCAATGGGACGCGCCCGTGCAACTGCGCTGGACCACCAAATTCGACGGCGTCGGCGGACTCACCGCGATCGAACACAACGGCCGCACCCGCGTGCGTTTTTCCGTGAACGCGCATGGCGTAGCGCGTGGCTTTGAGGGCGGCACGGCCTCTGTCGCCCAACGGCTCGCCGCACTGCGCCGCATGGCACAAAAGGGGTACCCCGTCGGGCTAACGATTGCGCCCATCATGCCGATAGAGAACTGGGAGGCCGAGTACGGAGCCTTGCTGGCCGCCGCCGCCGAGGCAATCCGCGGCATCGACGAAGTCGATCTCACGGTCGAGCTCATCACGCACCGCTTCACGCCCGGCTCCAAGGAGGTTCTGCTCAGTTGGTACCCCAAAACCACGCTCGATCTGCGCGAAGAGGCACGTTCACAAAAGCGCACCAAATTCGGTGGCTTCAAATACGTCTACCCCAAGGACCCGATGCGCTCCATGCGCGAATGGTTCGAGCGTTCGATTGCCGAAATCTTGCCCATGGCGCGCATCCTGTACTGGACGTGAGCAGCAGGATGTTGCTTTGAGGTCTTACTCTGGTGTGATGGCCCTCTGTTCTCGCACGTTCCTCAGCCTTGTTCTTTTGCTTTGCTTTTCAGGCTTTTCAGGAACAGGTGCCGCGCAGAAGAACAGCCCTGGGGGGACTTCCCGGTTCAAGGTCGGCCTGGTCACGCGCGAGATCACACCGGCCAAACCGCGCAACTGGCGCGGTGCCGAAGACCACACCCTGCACACCACGGTCTGGTATCCCGCGCCCGACACGGCGGTTGAAACACCCCAAACCATCGGCGCTCCGGACAAGCCGCTCTTTGAGGCCGGCTTTGCCACGCCGCATGCCAGCTTCGCACCCGGCCTGCAGCCCTTTCCCTTGATTCTGCTCTCGCACGGCACGGGCGGCTCGGCCGCGCAGATGGCTTGGCTGGGTACAGCGCTGGCGCGCGCCGGTTTCATCGCCGCCGCCGTCGATCACCCCGGGGACAACGATGCCGTCGAGGACAGAACAGGCCGGACCGCCGAAGGGTTTCTGCTGTGGTGGGAGCGCGCCACCGATCTCAGCGAGGTGCTCGACGGCCTGCTCGCCGACGCCCAAATCGGGCCGCACATCGACCGCGACCGCGTCGGAGCCGCGGGCTTTGCCCTCGGCGGCTACACCGTGCTCGAACTCGCCGGCGCGCGCACCGATATCGGCGCGTTCTACGACCTGTGCCGCACAAAACCCGCGGACCCAATCTGCGCCGTGCCCGAACTCCACGACCTGCCGCAAGACGCCTCCGATCATCCTCACACCCTTGGGCAACTGCTCGCCTCGGTGCGCCGCAGGGACGGCGAAAGCCTAGCCCTCTCCGGTGAAAGCTACCGCGACCCGCGCATCCACGCGATCTTCGCGCTGGCCCCTGTCCTCGGCTTCACGCTCACACCCGAAAGCCTCCATGCCTTGCGTCTGCCGGTGGCAGAAATCGTCGGGAGCGCCGATTCGCTCGCTCCGCCCGCACAGAACGCCGATCTGATTCGGGCCAATATTCGCGGCGTCAAGGAAACGACGCTGCCTACCGTCGCGCATGACACCTTTCTGGACACTTGCACCGCCGCGGGCAAAGCCGCACTGCCGCAATACTGCACCGATCCGCCCGGCGTCGATCGCATGGCAGTACACGCGCAGGCGGCGGATCTGGCTGTTGGGTTCTTCGCGCGCGCCTTTCGACTGAAATAGAGCCAATTCCCTGAAGGTAGGCAGTGCCGTTGCCATTCTTTCTGTCATTTCCGCAAGGAACCTGCTGCTTTGTGGTCAGGAGCAACCCGCCTACTTATCGTCATCCGCCTTCTTCGCATCCGCCTTGCCCTCGACAATCGGCGGCACAGCCGTATCCGCCGACAACACCGGACGCCGCGTGTGCCAATTTGTCGCCTGCTGATACGCATACGCCAGCGCCAGCACCTTGCCCTCCGTGAAGTGCGGCCCGGCGATCATCAAACCGATCGGCATGCCCGCCGCCGTAAACCCGCAGGGGATGGAGATTGCCGGAATCCCGTACGCGTCAAACGGCTGCGTGTTGAAGCAGCCGCCGCCGGAGGTGAACCAGTCGTACACCTTGCCCGTACCGGCGCTCGGATTGGCGGCCATCTTGGTCTCATTCGCCAGCGACTCGTTGATCTTCGGCGCCTGCAGCCGCGTGGTCGGCACCACCACCAGATCGAAGTTCGTGAACGACGCATCGATCATGCGCCGTGTGTACGCGAGCCGCTGATGCGCCTTCGCACTGTCGGCGGCGGTGGCCACCTTGGTGTTGGCCGGTGGATTTTCCAGGCGCTCATAGCGCGGACGCGTGGGCGGCATGTAGTTCAGCCCATACTTTTCAATCAGCTCATGGTGGTAGTACTCCGCATCGCCCGTGCCGCCGCCCGGCAGCCCGTCCCACAACGGCGCGCTGGACGTGACCCCTTGCGTGAGTCCCGTCAGCACGGCCAGCGCGGCCTTCACCGCGGCGTCGATCTCCGGCTCCACATGGTCATAGAAGCTCGCAGGCGTGCCCAGCCGAAAACCCTTCACAGGCTGGCGCATCTCCTTCAGGTAATCGACGGGTGTAGAAGGCACACTGAAAATATCGAGCTGATCGTAACCTGCCATCTGCCCCAGCATCAGGGCCGCGTCCTCCACCGTGCGCGTGATCGGGCCGCAGTGATCGAGCGGCGCGCTGCACGGAATGATGCCGCGAATCGAAACCAGACCCACCGTCGGCTTCAGCCCCACCGTGCCGCACCACGCCGAAGGGCAACGGATGCTGCCGCCCGTATCCGTACCCAGCGCGCCATAGGCCATACTCGCCGCCACCGAAGCCGCCGACCCCGACGAAGACCCGCCCGTCACATGATCCAGCGCCCACGGATTGCGCGTCGGCCCAAAGTACGAGATATCCCCCGTGCAGCCCAGCGCAAACTCATGCAGATTCAGCTTGCCCAGAATCACCGCGCCGTTGCGCTTCAGCCGCACGACGATATCGGCATCCTCGGTCGGCACGCGGTCCTTGAACATCGGGCTCGCCGCCGTGGTGCGCGTGCCGGCGGTGTCGATGTTGTCCTTGAGCGCAATCGGCACGCCGTGCAGCGGCCCGCGCAGGTGTCCGGCCTTGGCCTCGGCATCCATCTGCGCGGCCTGCGCCAGCGCCTCTTTGCCCATCACCGTGACGTAGCAGTTGATCTTGGGATTCAGCACGTTGATGCGATCGAGCGTTGCCTGCACAAGCTGCGTCGACGTCACCTCCCGGCGTCCAATCCTCGCGCTCGCCTCCGTAAGTGAGAGCGTGGTGAGGTCGTTCGCCGCCACCGTGTTAAGAGCCGCCGTGGACCCGAGCGCGGTGTACGAAGGCACGGCCATCCCGGCCGCCGCCGTGGCGCATAGGCCGGTAAAGGCGCGACGAGTCATAGTTTGCATAGAGCTTTCCTCCAAAACCATAACAACAGCGAAAAAAGAGAACAGGCATCCGCAACAGCCGCGTGCAGGGCATCGCAAGGTACGCACGGTACATGGCGGTACTAAGAAATGGCTGTGTTGCCGCAAAGTGTACATCAACGACGCCCTGCAGACGGCCTCGATTACCGGAGACCCGAACGATCCAAATCCGTTCACTCAACGGAAAGTCTTGACAGTCCGCGCCTTTGCGGCGACAACTGAGAAACACCTCTCTTTCCAGGCTCTAGGCAGTCGGCTCAATACACACGCGCACCGAGCCCTTCCATAGGCCACGCGAACGTGCTTTCAAGGGAGCCCTGAAGGCGTCCCAAAGGAGTATTTGATGAACTTGCAGCGCCCCCTGCTTTTTACCCTCGTATCTCTCGGCAGCACCCTCCTCCCGTCTCACACACTCGCACAGAGCACCGCGACTCCCGGCACCGCGACTCCCGGCACCGCGCCCACCGCAAACGCACCCGATCCCAACGCCGCGCGCAAGGCCCAATTGATCGCCGCCATCAAGGAGGACGACAAGCAGGTGCAGGTCATGGTCGATACCCTGTACAGCTTCGGCGAGCTCGGCTTTCAGGAGTTTGAAACCTCGAAATACCTCACCGCCTACCTTGAAAAAAACGGCTTCAAGGTGGAGCGCGGCATCGACGGCATTCCCACCGCGTGGATGGCCACATGGACCAACGGCACGGGCGGCCCCGTGATCGCACTGGGCTCGGATCTCGACTGCATCCCGCAGGCCTCGCAAAAGCCCGGCGTGGCCTACCACGACCCCATCGTTCCGGGCGCGCCGGGTCATGGCGAAGGCCACAACTCCGGGCAGGTCGTCAACATCATGGCCGCCCTCGCGGTGAAGGCGATGATGGTGGATGCGCACATCAACGGCACGCTCAAAATCTGGCCCGGCGTGGCGGAGGAGGAGCTCGGCTCCAAGGCCTATTACGTGCGTGACGGCTACTTCAAAGGCGTCGATGCCGTGCTGTTTTCGCATGTGGGTGACAACCTCGGCGCCTCCTGGGGCGGCCCCGCGTCCAACGGCCTCATCTCCGTGCTGTATAAGTTTGCGGGCGAAAGCGCGCACTCCGCCGCGGCCCCCTGGCGCGGCCGCTCCGCGCTCGATGCCGTGGAGTTGATGGATGTGGGCTGGGACTTCAAGCGCGAGCACCTGCGCTTGCAGCAGCGCTCGCATAATGTCATCCCCGACGGCGGCGACCAGCCCAACGTCGTGCCGCAGCACGCCAGCGACTGGTACTACTTTCGCGAAGCCGACTACGACCACATCAAGGGCCTATGGGATACCGGCGACAAGATGGCCACCGGCGCCGCGCTGATGACGAGCACGAGTTGGACCAGCGAGGTGCTGGGCGCGGCCTGGCCCGGGCACTTCAACAAGGCCATCGCCGAGGACGCCACCGCCAACGCGCAAATCGTCGGCCTGCCGCAGTGGTCGGACGCGGACCAGATCCTGGCCAAGGCCATCCAGACCGAGCTCAAGCAGGAGCCGAAGGGCCTCGCCACCAAGCTCGACGAGTTGAAGCCGCCGCTCGATCCGGACAAGTTCATGGGCGGCGGATCGGATGACATCGGCGATGTATCCTGGACCGCGCCGACCATCGTCCTGCGCTACCCGGCCAACATCCCCGAGCTACCCGGCCACAACTGGGCCAACGGCATTGCCATGGCCACGCCCATCGCCTGGAAGGGTGTGACCGCGGGCGCGAAGGTGCAGGCCATGACGCTGCTTGACCTGATGACGCGGCCCGATCTACTCGCCGCGGCGAAGGCCTACTACACCGATGTGCAGACCAAGAACACGAAGTACACACCGCTGCTGCGCCCCACGGACAAGCCCGCCATCTGGCTGAACGGCAAGATCATGGAGACCTACCGGCCGGAGATGCGCAAGTTCTACTACGACTCCACGAAGTACGCGACCTACATGGATCAGCTCGGCATCAAGTACCCCACCGTACGCACGGCGAGCACACCGGTCGCCGCACCCGCGACTACCGTCGGCGAGGACGAAGGAGGAGGCGCGCAGTAGGCGTGAGTAGGGCACTCTAACATTGCCTGCTCGCTGCGCTCAGGGCGAATTGACTGAAGGTAGACGGTGCTTGTGTCTTGGCCTTTCTTTCTGTCATTCCCCGAAGGCAATCTGCTGTCCGGCTCGCTTACTGCGTGCAGGCAATGTGCGTGAAGCGTTCCACACTTGAGCCGCACCCCCCAAACAACCGCACTCACCTCGCCCCACTGCCGTACGCCAGCCCGTTAAACAGCAGCTTGAACGTTCCGTGCGGCTGACCGCGGAACGTCACCTCCGGCCCATACAGCATCACGGTGCCCTTGCCGAGCTTCACCTGCGCTACCGCCACGCTGTCGTTCAGGTAGCCCTGCCCCAGCGCCCAGCCGCTATCGAGTAGCGTGCCCTGCCCGTACCACGCAATCGTCTCCACACCCTCCTGCGCGGCATCGGGAGCGAGCCGAAACGCGGGACTGCGATCGAAGAACACATCCGCGGTCGCCGGCATGCCATAGGCGATCGGCTTCGTATTGTCGATTTGGGCCTTGATCAGCGAACCCGGGATATAGAAGCGGTCCGACGGCACAGGCTGCTCCACGCCCTTGTTGACCTCAACGATTGCATTGCTCACCGGCAGCTTCAGGTACTGCGCCAACGCCGTGGACGAGCCGATCGCCAGCACCGTGCCGCCGTTTTCAACGAAGCTGCGGATCTGCGGCACCGTCTTCTCCGGCGTGATGCGGCCCAGCCACGGACGGTACTCTGCCGGAAGGGTCTCGGGCTTCGGCTGCTCGGAGCGCCCGCCGCCGGCCAGACCATCGCGTCCGGGTATCGTGATCGCACCGTCGGAAAACACCAGCGCATCGAAGCTCGCATTCAGGTTGCCCGCATCGAGCGTCTGCGGATACACCACCGTGTACGGAAACTCGAACTGCTCAAACAGAAAGCGCAGCCAGCCTGAAGGCATCAGCCCGCCATACTGGTCATACAACGCGATACGTTGCGGTTTAAGCGCGTGTAACTCCGCCGCCGGCGGCACTTTTTCGGTGCTCACCGCGTTAATGCCGAGTTGCTTCGCGGCTGCCTCCAACACGGCGCGCGCGCCCGGGGACGCGGGAATCCATAACGCGCCGGGTGCAAAGCTCTGGCCGCCTTCCGTGAGCGGCGTCATCACCCAGAACACCGGCAGCTTTGCCTTCAGCAGGCGATTGGTCAGCGTGAACGCATCGTTGTAGCTGTGGCTGACGAGATAGCCCTTCACCTTCGTAGTCTTCGCCGCTCCTGTGATCGTGCCCGCCACAGGCTTCGTCAGCGCGTCGTCGCTCTCGGTGGCGATGGGCTGAAACGGCCCGCTGAAGCCGTCCAGCACACGGTCATACTGCACGCCCATCTGCAGCGCAAGCGTCCATCCCGTGGCGTCGTAGGGCCGCATGGGCGGACCGCCCGGGTACTGCAGATCGTTCGGATGGTCCTGGCGCTCGAACATATCCAACACCTGCGGGCGGTACGCCTGCGCTGTCATCACGACATACGATCCCGTGGGGTACGGCTTGCCCGCCACCGTGAACGCAGCCGTCGCCTGCTGCACGGTGACGCCACTCTTGATCAACGCGTTCACAAACTTCGTCGCGGTTGGAAAATCGGGTTGGTCGGCGGGCAGGATATAGCCGCGTGGATCACGATACGCCGGATCGTGCAACACGGTCTTGTACAACTCCGACGGCACCGGCTTGGCGTTGTCATACGATGGCCCGGGGGCAGCCTTGGGCGCGGGCAGCTTGGCCGCTTGTTGGGCTGCGGCCTCCTCCAGCGCGGCAATGCGCTTGGGCGTGACCGTCCACGCATCCTCGCCTCCGCGCTGGATCGAATCCTTTGCCATCAGGTACGTGTCATACAGCAGGTGCTCGCGCTCACGCGAGGCATAGTCGAGCACGGCACGGTTGTTGGTCAGCTCATAGTCGATCGACTGCCGATAGTGCCACATCTGCGGCGCCACCGGATCGGGCAGATCGTTGGACGCGAGCTGTCTCGCGGGCACCAGCGGCAGCGGCATGGGTGTGGGGCTGCCGATGATCTCCGTCAGCAGGCCGGTCATGTTGTGGAAGTACGTCACCGTGCGTAAGCCGCCGTTATACCAGGTGGAGTAGTTCGCTCCCGAACGCATCGTCGAGCCCGGCTTACCCTCCTCGATCAAGCGCTCATGCATGGCCGTGCCCACGGCTTCGATCTTGGTCGGAATCAGCGGGTCGTAAACATAATTGAACGGATCGCGAAACGGCGGCATAAAAATTACGGTGCCCGCCGGCCCGGCCTGATGGTGGTTGTACATGATCTGCGGATACCACTCGCGAAACAGCACGCGCGAGATGTTGGTGCTTTCGGGCATCGCGTTCAGATAAAAATCGCGGTTGTTGTCATGGCCGATATAGTGATGCCACAGCCGCGGTGTCTCCGTAAACACACGTTTCTCCGGCACGGGCTCCCGGTTGTACCAGTCGGAGACGAGATCCATGCCGTCGGGATTGTCGAGCACGCACAACACGATATCGTCGTGCAGCAGACGGGTCATCTCCGGGTCCGTGTCGGCATTCAATTCATAGACGGTTTGCACCAGTTGCTGCGCCCCCACGGTCTCCGACGCGTGCAGCCCACCGTCGATCCACACCACCGCGCGGCCCTCGTCGGCGAGCGCATGCGCCTCCGCCTCGCTCAGCCCCTCAGGGTGCGCGAGCTTCCGCGCGATCTCGCGGTAGTGATCGAGCTTGGGCATGTTCTCCGGCGAGGTGATGATGGCCATGTATTGCCGCCGGCCCTCGGCCGTGGGCCCGATGTCGACCAGCTTCATGCGGTCCGACTGCTTGGCCAACGTCTGCAAATAGGCCGTGAACTGCACGTAATTTGTCAGGTGATAGTCGTCGCCGATATCGAAGCCGAAGGCCTGCTTCGGCGTGGTGATGGCTGGGAGGGGTGCTTGTGCGTGCAAGAGCGGCGGCGCGGACGCGAGCACCATGCAGCCAAGCAGAATACCGGATCGAAGCGGGAAACGAAGGCGAGCGTTCACTGAGGAAACTCCTGAAATTTTGTAGGGTTGCGACCTATTGCGCGGGGTGGTCCGGATGCAGGTACCTGGCCAGAAACACGTAGATCTCATGCCGCGATTGGAGGGCCAACGGCGTATCCATCCGGTTGAAGTAGTGACCGCCCGGTGCATCCTGATACACCTTGTAGTCGAACTTCTTGCCCTCGGCCTTAAAGGCCTGAATCAGGTGCTCCACCTCGAGATAATTCACATCCTCATCGTTGGTATTGGTATGCACCAGCAGCGGCGTATCCAGCTCCGCGGCGTGCGTTACGGGCGAGCGCTTGCGATACTCCGCAATGTCGTCATGCACGCTTTCGCCGATGGAGTAGGGTGCCGAATACAGCTGCCGGTAGCTCTCCGGCTCATAGCCCAACCGCGCCACGAGATCGCTCACCGGCACACCCGCATACGCCACGGCGTAGTCGTGCGGATGCCCAAAGATGTTCATCAGTGTGATCAGCCCGCCGTGGCTCCAGCCCACAATGCCCACGCGTTTGGCATCCAGCCAGGGGTAGCGTTCCAGCATCCACGCCCGGCCCGCAAAGACATCGTCCACCTCGCGGCCGCCGTAGTCGATGGCCTCATAAAACGATTCGCCGTAGCCGGTTGACCCACGATAATCCGTCGCCACCACCGTATAGCCCTGTTGGATCAACTCGCGGATCAGGTGCGCATCGATGGTCGTATCGAGCGACGCGTGCACGCCCTGGTGCACGAACACGATCAGCGGCTGTTTGCGGCTGCGGTCCAGGTTCTTCGGGATAAACGTATACGCCCGCAGAATCAGGGGATTGGTCGCACCCGGCTGTTTGGGGTGCAGCGGATGCGCGATCGGTGGGCCGGTGTACTCGCTCTTGTCGATCTCCGCGATGTCGCCGAGCTTGTCGTACCAGAGCGTGTCGTCGATGCGCTTCAGCAACTCATCGAGCGGTGCATTGCGGCCCGCCGCGGGCGGTTGCGCAGCCTGCGGCGAGGGCGAAGCGGCAGGCGCGGTCGACGATCCAGGTGTCTGCGCGAGGACAGGAAACGCGAACGCCAACAGGAGCGCCACGATGCTGCGTGGAAACTTGTGTTCGTAAAAGGGCAACGGCAACAGACAGCCTCCAGGGGGGAGCGAGCGCGGAGTTCCCTTGCTGAAACCTCAAGGATGCACTCGCTGAATTCTAAGGGTGTGCAGCGATTCTCACCGGCCTGTTGCAAAAGCGCAAGGCAGTTGTGTTACTCTTGGCGCACTTCTTACCTTTTTTGAGTTTTCAGCACACCACGCACTCCGGCCGCTGTCCGGTTCGGAGTGCGAGAAACGCGCCTTTTCACGTACTGGCTGCGCCTTCCACGGCGCGGTTGTTCCTGCATCGCCGCTGTCGTTGTGTCTGCTTGTGCTCGCCGGCTGCGCGCTCCCGTTCTTCGCGTAGCCGCGTAGAGAGCCACTGAAGTTTCGGCCCATTTTTACGCCTGGGGATTCACCCACTCAGGCGAACGCTCTTCCTCGTCTTCAAAACTGTCGTGACGCATGGGCTTCCGGACAAGATGTCTCTCCACATGCTGTAACGGCCGTTGCAACGTTTCACCCTGAACAAGCTCGCAAGCAAAGAAAGGATTTTTATGAAACGACCCCTCCTTCAGTTGCCGGTCATGGCCTTGCTGACAACCCTACCTGCCGTCTTCACCGCCATGGGCCCCCTCGCGGCCGCGGCGCAAAGCACCAGCGCGGGCACGGTGGTGGGCACGGTAACGGACCCGAGCGGCGCCCTGCTGCCCGGCGCGCAGATC
>CAXTBJ010000051.1:2800-29064 GCA_964242585.1 uncultured Bryocella sp. | reverse complement strand
CAGGGCAACCAACCGAGACAGATCCAGATGGGAGTCCGGGCGAGCTTCTAGCCCTGGGTCTAAGTTCTCAGTTCCTAGTTCTCAGTTCTCAGTTCTCAGTTGTCAGTTCTCAGTTCTCAGTTGTTAGTTCCCTGTTGGCAGTCGCCCATCTGGGCCATTGCCAACAGGGCTCCCAGCCAAGGCGTACGTCAGAAAGCGCCAAGGTATGCAAAGGGCAGCCATCGCGACCCTCTGCATACCTTGGCGCTCTCTGCGTACGCCTTTCCTCTTTCCCGGCATACCCGTCGGCGCTCCGCCCCACGCGGCCCGGCCCGTCTCTCCCTTACACTGAAGGGGATACGCGGAGGGGACCGTTGGAGCACGAAATCTCGGATGCACTTGTATTCTTCGGGGCTACCGGAGATCTCGCCTACAAAAAGATCTTCCCCGCGCTGCAGGCCATGGTAAAGCGCGGCACGCTGGCGGTACCCGTCGTGGGCGTGGCCAAGGCCGGCTGGAACCTGGAACAGCTGCGCGAGCGCGCCCGTTCCAGCATCGAAAGCCACGGCGGCCTGGACGCCGCGGCCTGGGACAAGCTCTGCTCGCTGCTGCGCTATGTGGACGGCGACTACGCCGAGGCCGCCACCTTCGACGCCATTCGCCGCGAGATCGGCACCGCGCAGCGGCCCGCGCATTATCTCGCTATCCCGCCCTCGCTCTTCGGCACCGTCGTCGAGCAGCTCGTCCGCTCCGGCTCCGCCAAAGGTGCGCGCATCATCGTCGAAAAACCCTTCGGCCACGATCTCGCCTCCGCGCAGCAACTCAACCGCATCCTGCTCTCCGCGTTCCCCGAGTCCTCCATCTTCCGCATCGACCACTACCTCGCGAAAAATCCCATCCGCAACCTGGTCGCGTTCCGCTTCTCCAACCTGCTCTATGAGCCGCTCTGGAATCGCAACTACATCGAAAGCATCCAGATCACCATGAGCGAGAGCTTCGGCGTCCAGGGCCGCGGCCTCTTCTACGACGCCAACGGTACCATCCGCGACGTGATCCAGAACCACATCTTCCAGGTCATGTGCAACCTCGCCATGGAGGCCCCCGCGCGCATGGACGCCGAATCGCTGCGCGACGAAAAGGTGAAGGTGCTTAAGTGCATCCCGGCCATCGTGCCGGAAAACCTGGTGCGCGGGCAGTTCCGCGGTTACCTCGACGAAAAAGGCGTCGCACCCGACTCCAAGACGGAAACCTTCGCCGCGCTTCGCCTGGACGTCAACTCCTGGCGCTGGCAGGGCGTGCCGTTCTACATCCGCGCCGGCAAGGAGCTGCCGGTCACCTGTCTGGAGATCGTCGCGCGCCTGCGCAAACCGCCGCACACCCAGATCACCGAGGCCGATGTGCCGCAAAACTACATCCGCTTCCGCCTCAGCCCGGAGATCACCATCGCGACGGCGGTGGCGGTGGTCTCCGCCGCCGGACCGCGCCGCGCCGTGGAGATGCTCGCCAGTCGCCACGCGCGGCCGGAGGAGATGGACGCCTATGCCCGCGTGCTCACCGACGCCATGTCCGGCGACGCCTCGCTCTTCGCCCGCCAGGACTACGTCGAGGAGGCCTGGCGCATCGTCGATGCCGTCCTTAAAGCCGATACCCCCGTCTATCCCTACGAACCCAACACCTGGGGCCCGCGCCGCGACGACTTTCCCATCCCTCCCGGCGGCTGGCAAACCCCGCTGCCCGACGTGGCACCTGACGACTTCCACCTGCTCGGCAGCTAGGCAGTCCGCCCCAAATCAACCGCCCACAGGCCCGATGTTGAAGTGTGCGGTAAGCAAATCCATTCTCTTGCGTCCGCCTTATTTGCGGAGCAGCCCTTCATGGAAGAATCTCTGAGTGGAGGTGGCTATGCGGAAGGTATGGCTGATCACGGGAAGCGGCAGCGGGTTGGGTCGTGAGATTGCAAAAGCTGCTCTCGCCGCTGGGGACCGCGTCGTTGCAGGAGCGAGACGATTGGGAGACTTAGACGCTCTTGTCGAGCAGTATGGAGACGCTGTCAAGCCGGTACAGCTCGACGTTCGTGATGAAATTGCCGCGACGGCCGCTGTGCGGCAGGCTCTGCAGGTCTACGGACGACTGGACATCTTGGTGAATAATGCGGGGTATCAGTACAACGCGCCCTTTGAGCAAATAACCTCTGAGAAATTCCGGGATGTGGTCGAGACCTGCCTGTTTGGCGTGGTCTACACCACCCGCGCGGCCGTGCCGGTCATGCGAGAGCAGAGGTCCGGCCATATCTTCCAGGTATCTTCGATCGGCGGCCGTGTCACCATCCCCGGTAATTCTCCCTACCATGCGGCGAAATGGGCAGTTGGCGGCTTCAGCGACTCCCTTGCGGACGAAGTTGCTCCCTTCGGCGTAAAGGTCTGTACCTTGGAGCCGGGTGGCATTCGTACGAACTTCAAGGGAAAAGCCGGCAAGGACCTACCGGAGCTGCTGCCGGCGTATGAGGCATCGGTCGGTCCGATCTACAAGATGATGGCCGCGAACGCTGAAAGTTCAGAAAGCGATCCCAAAAAAATCGCCGGCATCGTAGTCGCCTTGACCGACGCCCAGAATGTACCGAAGCGGCTGATTCTGGGCAAGAACGCCGAGGCGTACGTCACACGGATCGAAAGCGCACGTTCGGAGCAAGCGGCAAAGTATCGCGAATTGACTCTATCCACCGGCTTTACAGACCCCGCCTGACGCCCGGCTGCGATCCCAACGAGACGCTCGGTTTCCGAGCGCCGCCCTATTTCACTGGCGCGTAAAAGGGCGAGTAAGAGAGCCGGATAAATACCGAGAAACGCCCCTGTCGGGAATAGGCTAATTTTCTGCAAACCCTTATGTGTGAACCAAACCCCATCCAGGCGGTGGGGGCGTAGCCGGCTGAGCCCGGCTACCGACAGCGTTCTCGGCAGCGCTACACTATCCGCACCGCCAAGGCACACCATGCCGGAGATCTGCTCGCCCATGTACCCTCCCTTCATGCACGCTCACCTCATGTACGCTCATTCACGGCTGCGCCGCTTATCTTCCATCCTTCGCGCCGCCGGGTTGTTGCTTTGTCTGGCCGTCCCCGCGCACATGGCCGTCGCGCAAAGCGCACCCGCCGCGGCCATTCCCGCGCATGGGGCAGCCATCGACCTTCTGGAAGGTTCCACGCTCAACCGCTTCGACATCTTTATCCGCGGTCGTGGTCTCAACGTCGACCCCGAGCACATCTTCACCGTCGCGGATGGCGTCCTGCACGTCTCTGGCCACGAGATGGGATACGTGGTCACCAAACAGCCCTACAGCCGTTTCTATCTGCGTGCCGAGTTCAAATGGGGTATCGGCACCTTTGGCGAACGCGCCGGCCAGGCCCGTGACAGCGGCATCCTCTACTGCGTGCAGGGTGAACCCAAGGTCTGGCCGCGATCCGTCGAGTTTCAGATCAAGGAAGGCGAAACCGGCGACTTCTGGCTTACCGACGGTGCTGCGATCACCGGCTCAGACGGCAAACGCGTCACCGGACCTCCCGGTTCCGCACTCAACATCGGCCACGTGGACAAGGGTCCCGAGACGAACGTCGTCGGCTTTCGCAACACAACCGGTGAGTTTGAACGGCCCTACGGTGAGTGGAACCTGCTCGAACTCGTCGAAGACGGCAACGTCGTTCGCCAGTACGTCAATGGCCACCTTGCCAATGTCGGCACCGACCCTTTTCCCGCCGAAGGCAAAATCCTGTTTCAGTCCGAAGGCGCTGAAATCTACTTCCGCAACCTGCAACTGGCGCCGCTGAAGTGACGGTCGGAACCCGCTCGTACCACGCGGCAAGGAAATATAAATAACCCTGGCGTCTTGTGATCGCCACCGACCGGGAACTCGTCCATCGACTTCCCGTGTAGGCACGCCCGCTGCCTTGAGCTGAACCCGTCCAACTCCCTTGACACAAAGCGCCCTTTGCACCAACACTGGCGTATAACCCGCAGTACAGCTTTCATGCTTCACCAGGCGTTGCTTCAACAGGCCATGCTTCAACAGGCGTTGCTTTAACAGGCGTTGCACCCATCGCTCACAGGCATGGTGTCTCCGTTCCATGCTCATGGCGCGGTGGCGAGCCGCACGCAGCAGCACCGTATACAAAGGAGACTCGAGATGCAGTCCATCGGACGTACCGCAGCGATGCTTGGCCTTCTTTCCCTCAACCTGGGGGCCACCCACACCGAAGGCCAGGCCGCGCCACCCAAGCCGCTGGTCGGCTACTCGGCCGAAAGCTCCGCCGCCGAGATCAAGTGGGAAAATGCCTTCCGCGCGGTGCCCGATCCCGCACGCCTGCGCGAAAACATGCGCCGCCTCACGCTGCGCCCGCATCACGTCGGGTCGCCCTATGACAAGGACAACGCCGAGTGGATGCTCGCACAGCTGAAGAGCTACGGCCTCGACGCCCAGATCGAGCAGTTCGACACCCTCTTCCCCACGCCCAAACACCGCGAAATCGTCCTCACACAGCCCGACGGCAAAAAGTTCATCGCCAAGCTGCAGGAACCCGCCCTCAAGATCGATCCCACCAGCGATCAGCAAAAAGAACAGCTCCCCACCTACAACGCCTATTCGCGTGACGGCGACGTCACCGCCCCGCTCGTCTACGTGAACTACGGCGCACCCTCTGACTACGAGGAGCTCGAGCGCCTGGGCGTCTCCGTCAAAGGCAAGATCGTCATCGCGCGCTACGGCGTCACCTGGCGCGGCATCAAGCCCAAGGTCGCCGCACAGCACGGCGCCGTCGGCTGCATCATCTACTCCGACCCCAAGGACGACGGCTACGTCCGCGGCGCCACCTACCCCGAAGGCCCCATGCGCCCGCCCGAAGGCGTGCAGCGCGGCAGCGTGATGGACATGCCCACCTACCCTGGCGACCCGCAAACGCCCGGCATCGGCGCGGTCCCCGGCGCTAAATTGATCCCGCTGGATCAGGTGGAAACCATCACCAAGATCCCCGTCATGCCCATCAGCTACGAGGACGCCACACCGCTGCTGCAATCGTTAGGCGGTCAACTCGTGCCCGACGCCTGGCGCGGCGGCCTGCCCTTCGCCTACAAGGTCGGCCCCAGCGTCGCCACCGTGCACCTCTCGCTGCAGTTCAACTGGGACCGCAAGCCGCTCTATGATGTCATCGCCAAAATCCCCGGCTCCAAGCTGCCCGACGAGTGGGTCATCCGCGGCAACCATCACGACGCCTGGGTTAACGGCGCAGGCGATCCCATCTCCGGCGCTAGCCCCGAGCTTGAAGAAGCCCGCGCCCTCGGCGAACTCCTGAAGCAGGGCTGGAAGCCCGAACGCACCATCATCTACTGCTGGTGGGACGGCGAAGAGCCCGCCCTGCTCGGCTCCACCGAGTGGGCCGAAACCCACGCCGACGAACTCAAGCAGCACGCCGTCGCCTACTTCAACTCCGACGGCAACGGCCGCGGCATCTTCCGCGCCGAAGGCTCGCACTCTCTCGAAGCCTTCACCAACGGTGTCCTCAAAGACGTCAAAGACCCCGAAACCGGCATGACCGTCTGGAAGCGCGCC
Organism: uncultured Bryocella sp.; assembly: GCA_964242585.1. Taxonomy (GTDB): domain Bacteria; phylum Acidobacteriota; class Terriglobia; order Terriglobales; family Acidobacteriaceae; genus Granulicella. Next base: position 23,490 of record CAXTBJ010000051.1, on the reverse strand, counting down.
CAGCTGGTTGAAATGGGCCGCGGCACCGGCCCCGCGAAGGCTGAAGCCAAGACCCGCGCCGATCTCCGCTTAGGCGCGCTGGGCTCCGGCTCCGACTACACCGTCTTCATCGATCACCTCGGCGTCGCCAGCATCAACATGGGCTACGGCGGCGAAGACCAGACCGGCCAGTACCACTCCATCTACGACGACTTCTACCTCTACACCCACTTCGAAGACACCGACTTCGCCTACGGCAAGGCCCTCGCGCAAACCGCCGGCACCATGGTTCTGCGCATGGCCGATGCCGACGTTCTGCCCTACCAGTACACCGACCTGGCCGAAACCGTACGCGGCTACGTGAAGGAAGTCGAAACCCTAGCCACCGGCATGCGCACCGAGCAGAAAGAACTGAACGAAGAAATAGAAGCCGGCGTCTACAAGGCCATGGCCGACCCCAAGAAACCCATGGTCGCCCCCACCGCAAAGCCGCTGCCCCCGTACCTCAACTTCGCCTCGCTAGACCAGGCCGCCGACGACCTCACCGTAGCCGCAGCCGCCTACGACAAGGCCCTTATGGCCTCTCACGACCCGTCCCAACCCGCCGCGCTCGACACCCAACTCATGCAGACCGACCGCGCCCAACTGGACGCCGCCGGCCTTCCCCACCGCCCCTGGTTCCAGAACATGCTTTACGCCCCCGGCTTCTACACCGGCTACGGCGTAAAAACCCTGCCCGCCGCCCGCGAAGCCATCGAGCAAAAAGACTGGCCCACCGCCGAAGACGGCATCACCCGCACCGCCGCCGCCATAGAACGAGAAGTCGACGCCCTGAAAAAAGCCACAGCCATGCTCACCCCAAGCGGAACCGCATCCACCGCAGCCGGCAACTGACGTCTCTGAATTGTCATCCCGCAACGAAGTCGAGGGATCTGCGGTTTTGTCGAGGCAAATGATACCGACGGCCAAAACTGCAGACCCACCCACTTTGCTGCGGGACGACGATTCAAAGTTCTCCTCCCTCCCTGCAGCGCGACATGGAAGTGCAAAGATCGGTAGTGAAACTCCGCGCGCAGTTACCTGTCTATGGATACGTTCGGCAGGATGATCTTGTAGCGAAGCGTATGCCGGCGGCTGGATCGTGCCCTGGCTGATTTACACGCGATTGATCGTGGAATGCCGTATGCTGGTGCCCTATTTCCTCCAGGCGTTCTGCAGTTGCCCACATTTCGCGCCAGAGTTCAAGGACATCCATGATCTCCACTCGCTGCACGCTCAACATGTTGGTCGCGCTCACCTTGACCCTCACAGGATCTTCCCTTATGCAATCTCAGCACCCGGTGCCAGGGGTGAGTGCCAGGACCTGGCACATGAAAAAAGGCGAGTTCCGCTCCATGGTCGGGCACCACGCCATGCCGAACTTCGGAGTTACCGAAAAACCCATAGTGCCCGTAGTGGCGCTTACCATGATGTACCCCGCCGACTGGAGTTTTCAGGCGAACAACGGCGATGGTAAGACTCCGCACGACTGCAACTTCACGTTCGGCCGCATCTTCGTCGCCAGCCTCAGTCCCGAAAAAACCGCAGGCTTGGTCCTCATCCCCGGACGGGTCACCTTGTGGAGTGAGAACCGCAGCCTGCTTGGGAGCATCGCAGCCGAAAACGAACGGTCCGCAAGGATTTACCACTGCGAAACCACGCCACCGCAGCCGCTTGCCACGCGGATTCGCCAGCTTGCGAAAGCGGCGGCCAACAAAGACAGCGTGATTGGGGGTGAGATGCAGCCCTTGCCGGGGCTCAGCGAAAAGCTGCCCGCGCTTGTCGCGCAAGCCAACGCGAAGCTGGCGCAGGAGGCCGCACGCAGCGGTCGTCCGGCGAGTCACTTCATGGCGGAAGCAGGCCGTATCGCGAGCACAGGGCAGGAGGGGAGCACGCCGACAGAGGGCTACTTCGCTGTTCTGCAGATCTCCCGCATCGACCCCCTTCCAGGCGGCGGCAACATCGTCACCACGGACATACCGTTGCAGTATGCCGTCTTCGCGCCTCGTGGCGAACTTGCGGGCAAGGAGGCCATGTTCCGCGCCATGCTCGACTCCGTCTACATCAACCCCGCCTATAGCCAGGATTGTGCCGAACAGGCTGCCATCGCCCTTTCCGTCACGCAACAGACAAAGGCGAAACTCGCCCGCATCGCGTCGGAGATGGCCGCCGACAACGCAAACACGGCCCGCCAGAACGCGCTCATTCAGCAAAGCGTTACTGACTATTCCACGCAGGTTCACAGTCAGGTGGCGGCTAATCGCTCCGCGGCACTCGATCATTCCTCTCAACAATTCGCTCTCTACATGGGCGATCAGGCCATCTACAAGGACCCGGGCACCGGCGACCGTGTGCAGATGTCAAGCCAGTACAGCCACGCATGGGCCAACGGAGCCTCGAACGAATACATACTCACCGATTCACCCTCGTACAATCCCAACGGGCATGTCGGGAGCGGGTCATGGACGCCGATGCAACAGGAACACTGAGTCCTGGAGACTGCCACGGTGAACCTCCGCGTCTGTCAAAGAGCGGGCGATCCTGGTAAGGAACGCCGTGTCTCGCGGGAGTCATATCGTGTGGTCCGATATTTCACTTTAACGTCTTCTCATGTGTACTGTGCATGGCCACAGCGTTCTCCGTTCATGGAAATACCTGCGCGGTCATGCTCTTCACCGCCCTCTTGCTGACCCGTGCATTCCAAGACAAAATGCTTGCTTCAAGCACAAGACGCACCAGGAGCCGCTCATGCACCTGTTCAACACGGCAACCGTACTCATCGTACTTTCGCTCGTAAGTGTCGAGTTCTCCGTTGCGGCCTTCGTAGACCCCGCCGCGTGGCGACTCGACCCCGAACCACAGCTGCAAATCCTCAGCCGTTTCGCTGCCGTCCTTGGAAAAGTCATGCCGGTCTGGTATCCCGTGAGTGCACTTTTGTTCGGCATCCAGACCTGGCTGCAATGGCACGCACCCGGGCGCGGAATCCTGCTTACAGCGGATGCGATCTGGCTTCTCGCTTCCGTGGGATCGATCATTTACCTGGTACCGCTAAATACGCGGATAACAAACGGCGATGCCGATTGGCAGCGTATCCATCGAACCTGGGACAAGAGACATCGCGTGCGCACCGCCGCTCTCACCATCGCCGCCATCCTCCTCACCTATGTAGTGGTGCGCTAAGCGGGCGTTCGGCTCAGTTTCACGCAGCAAAGGCCTTTGTCGAAGGTCGCCCTCCCGGCAACGTCCTTGCTTTATGACAGGTCAAAACACAAAGAAACTCTGCACCCGCTCGAAGCGTCCTAAGCCCTATCTCTCCTGGAGTCTGCCTTCTGCGAAGCACATCGATCTCAAGCCCGTCACGTCTTTGCCTCCACCTCGCGAAGGCCGTAGCGGCCATCCTGCTGCTCACAACCTCCGTAGTAGCGCAGAGCACTCCAGCCACACCCTACGATCCGCGCATCACCTTCGCTCCCCTTACGCTGCCCGACCCGGTCAACGCCTATCGCTCCTCAAACGGCGCCCCCGGCCCCGGCTACTGGCAAAACCGCGCCGACTACGAGCTCCACGCCACACTAGACACCGCGCAAAAACAGCTCACCACCATCGAAACCATCACCTACACAAACAATAGCCCCGATACCCTCACAGAACTCTGGGTGCAGCTCGACCAGAACATCTACCGCAAAGACTCCCGCGAGCACATCAGCTCCGGCGGCGTCCGCCGAGGCCGCCCCGGCGCCGCACAACCCGCCGGCCCCGCCCCGTCCAACGAAGGTTTCGTCCTCGACGACGTACAAGTCGAATCCGGCAAGCAGACCACAAAACCTGAAAACCTCGTCTCCGACACCCGCCTCCAGGTTCGCCTCTCCACGCCGCTCGCCCCCAAGGGCGGCCAGCTCAAGCTGCACATTCGCTACCACTACACGATCCCCGGCGTCTGGGGCGGCCGCACCTCGTGGGGCACTTCAAAGGGGGGCGACATTTACGACATGGCCCAGTGGTACCCTCGCATGGCCGTCTATGACGACCTCCGCGGCTGGGATACCCTGCCCTACATCGGCTCCGAATTCTACCTCGAATACGGCCATTTCGATTACTTCGTCACCGTTCCCGCCAACATGATCGTCGCCGGCTCCGGCGAACTCATGAACCCCAAAGACGTCCTCACCAAAACCGAACTCGACCGCCTCGCGCAGGCTCGCACCAGCGACACCACCGTCTACATCCGCAAGCCCGGCGAAGTATCTGACCCCGCCTCCAGACCCAAACAGGACGGCACCCTCACCTGGCACTTCGCCATGGATCACACCCGCGACGTCAGCTGGAGCGCCTCGCCCACCTTCGTCTGGGACGCCGCGCGCATCAATCTCACCGACGGCAAATCTTCGCTAGCCGAAAGTGTCTACCCACCCGAATCCGTAGGCCCCGATGCCTGGGACAAATCCACCGAATACGTCAAAAACACCATCGAGAACTTCTCCAAACACTGGTATCCCTACGAGTGGCCGACCGCCATCAGCGTAGCCGGCTTTTCTACAGGGATGGAGTACCCGGGGATAGTCTTCGACGGCATTGAAGACAAGGGCAGCTTCCTCTTCTGGGTCACCGCCCACGAGATCGGCCACGACTGGTTCCCCATGATCGTCGGCTCCAACGAGCGCCGCCACGCCTTCATGGACGAAGGCTTCAACACCTTCATCGACATCGAAGAATCCGACCTCTACGCCCACGGCAAATACGGCCCCAAGCGCGACTCCGAATACTCCGCCGGCGGCGAACCACCGGACACCATCCTCAAGGTCCTCGACAACCCCGCCGCCCCCACCCTTATGGTCCCCGCCGACGACTACCCCGGCCAGCTAGGCCACCCGATCAGCTACTTCAAGGGCGCCTACGGCATGGTCCTTCTCCGTGAACAAATTCTCGGCCCCGCACGCTTCGACTTCGCCTTCCGCAAATACATCCGCGACTGGGCTTACAAACACCCCAGCCCCTCCGACTTCTTCCGCGAAATGGCCTCCGCCGGCGGCGAAGACCTGGACTGGTTCTGGCGAGGCTGGTACCTCAACAACTGGCGCTACGACGTAGCCGTCACCGCAGTCGAACCCACCACCTTCACCCTAACCAACCTAGGCCAGCTAGTCCTCCCCACCCCCGTAGAAGTCACCTTTAAAGACGGCACAAAAACAGAATTCACCGTCCCCGTAGAAACCTGGCAGAGCAAGGCCACCTACACCTGGTCCAACCCCACCCCAACCAACCCCATCACCACAGTAACCGCCGACCCCCACCACAAACTCCCAGACGACAACCGCGCCAACAATACAAAAACCGCACCGTAGTATCAGCACACTCGCTGCGGCATTGCATGGTATGCAACCCGAGGGGTAACTGATCCTCGGCCGTCCCGCAGCTATGATGTGGATGATTGCAATCATCCACATCTCGGAAGCTGAAGCGATCCGCGACTTCGCCGGCCTGCTCGCCCGGGTCCGCGCCGGCGAAGAAGCAGTCATCGATGCAGGGACTTCGCCCATCGCCGTCATTCGGCCGGCCGTCGAATGCAAAGGCCGACTCATCTCCGAATCCATTGCACTCGCGGAAGCTCACGCGAAAGAACTTGGCTACTCGCCTGCCATGGATGCCGATTTCGCCGCCGACATGGAAGAGATCATTCGCAACCGCAAGCCACGCGACACCTCCGCCTGGGATTGAGATCGTGGGACTGCTTCTGGATACCAGCATCCTCATAGCAGGAGAACGGCGTCGGCTCACCATGAAAGACCTACTTGCCGATCTACATCTTCCGCGACCTCTTCGTCCATCCTGTCTCTACTGACATCGCCCGGCTTGCCGGTCAGCTCGAAGGCGAGCAGGCCGCTCTCGGCAACATCATCGCCTTTGAAGATCTGGTCATTGGAGCCACGGCTCTTTACCTCGGCTTCGGTGTCATAACGCTCAACGTCCGGCATTTCAAACGCATTCCGGGATTAAATGTCAGCCAACTCCAAGTGATCTCACCGCTTTGACGCGGCTGTTCGATCCTCAACGTCTGACGGTGTCTGCCGACACCACGCCCACCCATCAGCACCGCCGCTCTCGCCGCGCCAGCGCAAAATTCACAGGCTGCAGCCAGCAGAGACGGCCATCCCGCAGCAAATCCTCATAAATCGAAAGGATCAAAAACTCAACCGAGCCCCCACCTCCACCTGCCGCTCCCGGCTCAGCGCCGCAGTCGAAGACAACGGCGTTCCAAACGCCGGCGTACTCAACCCCTCACTCGCAATCGTCGCCGCGTCCTGAAACAGCAGCGGCGTCGGCGCGCCCGCACTCGCCGGCGTCCCCAGCAAAAACGCCCGCGTCTCCACCCGCGACACCCCTACCGAGTTCAGCAGGTTAAACGCATCCGCCCGCACCTCCAGCCGCCATCGTCCGCCCAGCGGCAGCTCCCGCGCCGCGCGCAGATCCACCTTGCCCCGCGGTGGCAGGCGCAGCGTATTCCGCCCAACGGTCGGCAGGTATGTCGCTCCGCCTGAGCCGTTGATCGACTCATGGCCACCCGCCAGCCGCGTTCCCCCAAAGATCACATAGCTGTACGGCGCGCCGCTGCCCGCCGTGCCGATCGCCCCCAGCCGCCAGCCCGATACCAGCCCCCGCAGCTCCCGCGGCCCGCGCCGGAACTCGCTCCGCAGGGTCAGCGCGCCCGCGAAGTGGTGCGCAAACTGCAGGCTCGACAGCCCCTTGTCATACCCATTCGTAAAAGGGTCGAACTGCCCATCCTGCCGCGGCGTCGGCGAACTCCCCGGCCCGTAATCGATGGCCCGCGCGAACGCATACCCGCCCCGCACGCTCAACCCGTGCCAATCCCGCAGCACCGCGGTAGCCGTACCGCTGTGAAACGTCGCGTTTGCATTCGATTCGATCGCCGTCACAGGCCCGTACAGCGCCGTACGCCGAGCCGTGTACAGCGGCACCGCAAAGGTCTCGCCCGAGCGCAGCCCCGGGTGCCCCTCTCCCCCCTGCAGCACGTAATTCATCGTCGCCGTACTCGGTGCCACATTCACATCCACGCTCCCCGGCAGCTGGGTGGACCACGCGGTGGCATACTCCCCCTGCAAAAACACATGGCGGCCAAGACCTTCCTGCATCGTGAAGCTCCCACGCTGCACCGCCGGCAGCCGAAACCCGTGCGAGAACACCATCGCCGACCCCGTCCGTGCCACCACCCCCGCGGGCTCCGTCAAAAACGCGCATGGGTACCCGAAACCCTGATTCGCCACCTGCGGGCAGTTTGTCTCCGTCGTCGGTAGAATTCGCACGCTGTCGGTCGAGTTCCCCGCCCCCGGCAACCCCGTATCCGCCAGCGCCGCCTGCACCGTCGCCCCGGGTAGCCGGCCGTAAAACATCCCATACCCCGCCTGCACCGTAAAGCCGTGCTCACGCTCACGCCCGTGCCGCCCCACACCCCCCGGCGACCACGCCAGCGCCACCCGTGGCGCCACATTGTTCCGATCCTCCGGAAAGCTCGACGTCAACCCCACCGCCGACCCACCGACACCCGCATCAAAGCCCGCCAGCGCGGCATCCAGCGCCGCATTCGGCGCCTGCGGCAAGGGCAGCAGCAGATAGTCGTACCGCGCTCCAAACGTCAGCAGCAGCGTCGGCCGCAGCCGCACCGAATCCTCCGCAAATCCCGCAACGGTATGCGTCACAAACTCCGTCGCCCCGGCCCCGGCAAAGCTCTGCGAGTAGCTCCGAAAGCAGAAATAATGCGCCGTCGCATACACACTCGGGCACCCGCCGTTCGGATACGCGTGCACGTTGAAGGTGTAGTCCGTGATCCAGTCCACCAGCCCGCCGTCATGCCCGCCGGTGGTGTCGCTGTCATATAAAAACGTGCCTTCAAGGTTCGTCGCCGCGAGCACGCGATCATGCAACCGGCTCCAATCGCCGCCCAGCGCGATCAGGTGCCGCCCCGCCCGCACCTGGAAGCCCTCCACCACCTGCACCCGATGCTCATCCGGATACGCCACCCGTCCCAGGCTCGCCGGCGTGCCGTACCGAAACCCCTCCGGCTCAATCAGCACCTCCGGCGCGTACCCGCCCGGTCCGATGGCCGGCACCCCGGCCATCGGCGCGGCGGGCAACTCGAACTCCAGATCGTGCACCACCTGCACCCGCACATTGTTCGCCGCGCGCGAAAAGAACCGGTGCTCCCACCCCGCGCTCACCGCCTCCGCCTGCACCCGGCTGCTCCCGATCGACGAAACCGCCTCACTCACCATGCCCGCGGCCGGCCCCCCGCCCGTAAGCGCCGGGGCCGACAACCGCTGCACCTGCCCACCCAAACTCAGCCGGTCCGATCGCCCCAACACCGCATCCATTCGCACGAATCCCAACGTTCGCGGCGACTGCATAGCCGTCGCCCCGCCCAGACCGTCAAGGTACGCCAGGGCGCTTCGCACCGCCGCCGCGCCCACACCACGATTGGCCAGCAGCGCCGTCTGCGTCGCAGAAAGCTGATAAAACCCCGCGGTCTCCGGCGAGGACACCACGGTCTCCGCCCGTTGCTGCTGCTCCAGGGCCGCGAACAGTCCCAAGCGCCCGCGCCGGAGCGCCCGCAAGCCCACCGCGCCTCCATATTGCAGGTCCGCATCCGCCGGACGCTCAAGCGCGCTGCTCGCCACCCCGTCCTGATAGCGGTTTACCAGGGCAAAGGGGTTCGTCGCCCCCCACGCACCTTCGCGGGCCTGAAAAAACGCGCTCCCATGCACCCCTTCGCCCACACGCCGCGAGCTGACCGCCACCACGGCCCCCGCGCCCCCGCCATACTGTGCTGAGAACGTCTGCGGCAGCACCCGCACCGACCCCACCGCGCCCTGCGCGAAGCCCGACCCCAGCCGTGGCCCCCCCGCTGCCGACCCGCGCGGTCCGCTGCGAAAGCCCTGGTCCGCCGACAACCCATCCACCGTCTGCGCGTTCTGCGTCGTCGGCAGCCCCGCCACGCTCAACCCCGTAGCCGCCGACCCGGTCTCACCCTCCGCCCGCGCCGACGCGGTATCGTCTTCAGCCGCATCCCCCGCCGCTCCACCGTCCGCCAGCGTCGTCTCATGCGCCGCCGCGCCCGTCTCCTCCACCGCCTCCCACTGCCGCCCCTCCAACGGCAACTCGGTTAAATCCTCTAAGCCGCGTCCTTGCCCCCGTGCCGAACCTTTGCCGCCCGAAGGGCTGGCCGGACGCGGCGAAGCGCGCTCGGCCAGCAGATCCTCTCCCGCCTCGGTCGAAAGCACGGGCCGAACGGTCAGCTCGCCTCCGTCCGCCCGCAGTCGTAACTCCACCTCGGCATTCTCACCCGATACCACGAAGAATGACCCCGCGGAAAAAGGTCCCACGGCAAACGGCCCCGACGCAGCCTGCAACAGACTGGCCGGCCACCGGATTTCGGCACGGTACTCCCCCGGCAGGAGACCCAGGGCGGAAAACTCACCTCGCCGGTTCGTCACGACCGCGACCGCATCACCCTGCCCCGCATCATTGCCCCCGACCGCCGGCCGCAGAATGACCTGCGTCGCAGCCAAGGGCACGCCATCGGCCCTCACCACGCGTCCACGTACCGCCGCCGTCGCCACCGCCTGCGCTGCGGCCGTCAGCGGCCCCGTCATCCAGCCCCACAGCAGCCACAACAGGCAAAGCCGCCCCGGCCAACACGACCGCCACCATCGACATGGGCCAGCACCAGGACGCATCACAAGCCGCCCCGGAAGGCCGGGGACTCACCACTCCGCAGCAGGCAATCGCCCCGGTAGAGACATACCCGGAGCCTTCAACCCGCAGCCTAGCGCGGGAGCCCCGCACACACCATCCCCGCTTCGCAGCACCTCTACCCCGAAGGGGGCACATACCATTCACCCTCGAACAGCAGTCCTGAAGCTCCGAACCCCGAACTCCACACAAAACAAGGCGGACGACAGCTGAAGCCGTCGCCCGCCCGTCCGTCCGCCCGTCCTTGAGACCTTTTCTAGAACTCCAGACGTGCCTGAATCTGGAACTCTCGCGGGGTGTACAGGAAGCCCGAATCGTTGGAGCTGGTATGCGAACCGAAACCGGTATTGATCGCCGTTCGTGGCGAATATGTCACCGTCGAGGCGTTGGCTGCGGTTGCCGTAAAGTTGTATGCCGTTTGGGTCACATCCCCGGAGCTGAAATTCTGATGGTTTGCGGCGTTGTACATATCGGCATTCAGCTGCAGCGTGTACCGCTCCCGAATGGGGAAGGCCTTCTGCAACCGCACATCGTCCACAATGGCACGCGGTACCTGGAACGTATTCAGCCCGAGCACTGGAATGTAAGTCACACTCGGCACACCATCCCAGGTTCCCGTATTCAGCGCTCCCGACGAAACCTTGCTTGTACCGCTGGTACCCAGGTTCGCGGAGTACGGTAAGCCGTTCTGCATCTGGAAGGTGTCGTTGATCGTCCATCCGTTGGCAACGTACTTCAGCTTGTTCCCCGCCGAAACACCCGGGAAGGTGTACAGCACATACCCGACGAAACGGTTGCCGACATTGAACTGCGAGATGCCGTAGTTCTGCCGCGCCGCCGCGTAAGGGTTCAGCCAATTGTTCGTGCTTGTCGTGGCCGTCGCGTTCTGGTTGTAGTCCAACGCGTGCGACCACGTGTAATTGAAGTCGAATTGCACGCGTTTGATCGAGCGGTTCTGAATCTCTGCCGTAAACGCGCTGTAGTTGGCCGTGATGTTGCTGATGACCTCTGTGATGTTGGTGAAGTTCGGATTCAGGTACCCGGTCGGGTTGGTGCAGCCCGCGGTTGCGGCGCTGCAGGTCGCAAAGGTCTGTACCGTGTACTGCGCCCCGACCGGCAGCGGTCCCGTGCCGAAGGCGGTCGTCGTCGGCGCACCCACGGTGATGGTGGCGCTCGTCGCGGCCTGCTGCGCCAGGTTGACGTCCAGAAAATTCGGGAGCGTGCGGCTCAGCGCGCCCACATAGGTAAAGCTCGCCACGGTGCCCTTGCCGACCTGCTGCTGCAGGATCAGATCGAACTCATGCACGGCGGGGTTCTGCAGGTTGGGCGCGAGAAAAAACGAAGACGGCTTCGACGCCGGACCCGTGGCCAGGGGATTGGGAAACGTCGGTGCCCCCGGCGTATTGGTGAAGATCGAAGCTGTCTGGAACTGGCTGTTCGGGCTTCCCGTCCCGAAGAGCGAGTTCAGAACGGTGCCGTTCAGGATGCGGCCGTAGTACAACCCGTAGCCGCCCCGCAGCACGGTTCCCCCGTTGCCATACAGGTCATAGGCAAAACCCGCCCGAGGTCCATAATTATTGCGATCGCTCGGGGAGTTGTTCAACCCCGCATAGGGGACAAAGCTCCCGGTCGCCGTCGTCAGGTTGGCACTGGGCGTGGGCAGCTGCTCAAAGTCGTAACGCAACCCGAGCTCGAGCGTGAGGCGCGGCGAAACCTTCCAGTTATCCTGCACGAAGCCGGCGTAATCCATCGTGGAGATCGCGTAGCCCTCAGGGCCGAACTCCTGATACATCGAGCTGTAGCAGTCATAGCGCCCGGCCGCCGCCGTACCCACGCCGCTGCCGGCCGCGTTGCAGCTCCCGGTTGCCCCCTTGCTGCCCAGATCGCTCAGGTAGTTCGCGATGTTCGCATAACTGTAGTTGCCGAAGTAATACGGTTCCTGCTGGACGCGATCGTTGTTGTGAACGAAATCCCCGCCGAACCGGATACTGTGATTGCCCCGGCTCCAGTAAAGAATGTCCTCCACCTGCCATTTGCGTTCATCGGGCAGCGCCTGGCGGTACGAGTAGTAGGGCGAACCCAGATAGAAGCCGTAATTGGACTGGTTCAAGTTGATATAAGGGATGGTGCCCCCGGGGCCGTTCACCAGACCGCCCGCACTCTGGCCCGGTGCCACCAGATTGTTGAGCGTGTACTGGCTGTAGGGCTGCTGGCCCTCATCGTCCAGCTCGCGGCTGTACTGGTACAGCACCTCGTTGGAGAGGTTGGAGCTGATCACGCTGTCCAGCTTGGTCAAGCCGTAGTCGAGCTTGACGAAGTCCTCCCCGAAGGCATCTACCGCGTAATTGGCGCTCGTACTCGTCTGCACATCGCCCGGCGCATCCCAGCGCAGACGGTGAAACAGCACGCTCACACGCTCTTTATCGTTGATCTGGTAGTCGAGCTTGGGCGTATTGATCTCCTGGTAGCCCACACGCGGCACCTGGCCCAGGTCGCCCGTAAGCGCGGTCACCCCGGCGTTGTAATAGGCCGCGCCGTTGGCGTAGGTGAGCCCCCGCCGCAGCGCCAGCGCGCATACCTGGGCATCCAGCGCCGTATGCGCGGAAGCTCCCGTCACGGTCACCGCTCCCGTGCTCGCGTTGTCCGTGCAGTTGGTCACCGTCGGGTCCGGCTGCTCCAGAAAGCTGCCCACCGTCGACCCGTTGGCCGCGCCGAAGCTGCGAACCTTGGCGATGCCCGGATTGATGTGCGTCTGTTGATCGTAGGTATAAAACCAGAACAACTTATTCTTGATCAGCTTTCCACCCAGGGAAGCGTCATAGATCTTACGTAGATCCTTCGGCTTCAACGGAGCGCCGCTCGGGCTGACCGATCCCGGATCGTAGGCGCCGAAACCGCGATCCAGATCGTTGAACAGCAGCTCGCCATGGAGGTCGTTGGTGCCCGAGCGGGTCACCGAGTTGATCACCCCACCGGCGGCTCGCCCAAACTGGGCTGAGTACACGCCCGTGTTGACCTCGAACTCCCGCACGGCATTCTCTGACGTGGAGTACGCCTCACGCGTTCGCCCACGCTCCTCGGAGTAGTACGCCTGGTTATCATCCGCCCCATCGATCTCGATATTGTTCAAAAGCGTGCTCAACCCGCGCACGCTCACCAGGCCGAAGCCGCTCGAGTCCGCCACCACGCCCGGCGCCTCCAGCGCCAGGGCCGACCATCGGCGATTCTGCACCGGCACCCCGTCGATCGCGGCCCGGTCCAACACCTCGTTCTGGTCCGGCGATTCGTAGTTCATCACCGGCACGGTCTCGGAGACCTGCACCGTCGTCTCCGTCGTGCCCGTGGCCAGGTGCGGCATCACCTCCGTCAGCTTGCCGACCTCGACAACCACATTGTCCAGCCGCTCGCCCGCAAACCCCGGGGCCGCTACGCTCACACTGTAGGTACCCGGCTCCAGCAGGGGAGCCTTGAAGTATCCGCTGCTGTCCGCCGTGAAGTGCTTGTCGGCATTGGTACCGGCATTGTGAATGGTGATCGTCGCGTTCGGAATCACGGCACTCGTCGGATCTTCCACGGTCCCGGCGATGGCGCCCTCCGTGGTCGACTGCGCCTTCAAGACGCCTGCGGTCAGCCCGGCAGCCCACACCATCACAGCCAGCTTAAGAACCCGTTTTCCCTTGGACATGTACCCTCCTTGACGCTCCACGCGGCCTCGGGCACAACCCGGGTCCTGTTCCCCCGGGCGGACGCCCTGCATAATCCCTCGGTGCGCGTTCGCGGCACACCGGGGAATGAAATCTTGTCTATGTCGCCGATTCTAACAAGGCGGTTGTGAAAGCCAGATCACAAGGACAACCCAAGGGTCACCTTTGCCGGTAACTTTTCGGACCGCGAATGTCCGGCTTCAGGACACTCCCCATTCCTTATAGGTGTCCTCCAGGTCCTACGCCTTCAATGAGCTCTTCCTGCCGCACCCACCCACACCCTCCGGTAAACTACCCTTTGGAGGCACCACCGCCACAATGTTCATCGATGAAGCCCGCATCCGCATCAAGGCCGGCGACGGCGGCAACGGCTGCATGGCCTTTCGCCGCGAAAAATTCGTCCCCCGCGGCGGCCCCTCCGGCGGCGACGGCGGCCACGGCGGCGACATCGTCATGCGCGCCTCCCTGTCCCACAACACCCTCATCCACTTCCGCTTCAACCCCGAATGGAAGTCCGAACGCGGCTCCCACGGCCTCGGCTCCAACATGAGCGGCCACCAGGGCGAAGACCGCATCCTCGAAGTCCCCGTCGGCACCGTCCTCTACGACGACGAAACCAACGAGCTCATCCACGACTTCGCCTCCCCCGGCGACCAGCAGGTCATCGCCCGCGGCGGCCGCGGCGGCCGCGGCAACCAGCACTTCGCCAACTCCGTCCACCAGGCCCCGCGCGAACACGAACTCGGCCGGGCCGGCGAAGCCCGCAACTACCGCCTCGAGCTCCGCCTCCTCGCCGACTGCGGCCTCGTCGGCTTCCCCAACGTCGGCAAATCCACCCTCATCTCGCGCCTCTCCGCCGCCCGCCCCAAAATCGCGAACTACCCCTTCACCACCCTCGAACCCAACCTCGGCGTCGTCCAGGTCGGCGAGCCCCCCCACAACCAAAGCTTCACCGTCGCCGACATGCCCGGCCTCATCGAAGGCGCCCATCTGGGAGCAGGGTTAGGCGTGCAATTCCTCCGCCACATCGAACGCACCGCTATCCTCGTCCACATGGTCGACGTCTCCGACACCGCCATCGGCATCGTGAGCACCACCCCAGACCCCGAAGAAGCCTCCGACGCCGACTTGGCTGCTGCCCCTTTGTTGTCATCCCCGGAACGGGGATCTGCTTCTGGCTTTTCTGGTCTGTCATCCCCGGAACGGGGATCTGCGTTTAAGAGCGACGGCGAAGCCGAGCCCGTCAACCCTGATCCCTACTCCCTGCCTTCCCTAATCCCTGCAATAGAAACCGCCGACCCCGTAGAAAACTACCGCATCATCCTCAACGAACTGCGCTCCTTCGACCCCGCCGTCGCCGGGAAACCCACCCTCGTCGTCGCCACCAAGCTCGACGCCGCCAACCCCGACAAGCTCCGCAAACTCAAAGACTTCGCCCGCCGCCGCAAACTCCCCTTCTTCGCCATCTCCTCCGTCACCGGCGAAGGCGTCGACAAGCTCAAATACGCGGTAGCCGAACGCGTAGCCGAGCACCGCAAAGCCAACCCCTTACCCCCCGAACCAGAACCCGCCATCCACAAACCGGGGAGAATCAAACCCCACTTCCCCCCACCCCCACCCAACGCCAGCGGCAGCAAAACTCGTTAGCCGGCATCTCCGCTCTATTGGTTCTCCCCGCCCTCGGTTCTCACCACCTTCGGTTCTCACCGCCTTAGTTGTCACCACCTTGGTTGTCATTCCCGAAGGGAATCCGCGTCTGCCTTTGCCTTTCCTTTTGTCACTTCCGAAGGGAATTTGTATCGCCTTTGCTTTTCTTTCTGTCATTCCCGCAGGGAACCTGCTTCTCGCCCCGCGGGTACCGGCCGGACGCCTCTGCTGAAGCCGCCCGCACCCCCCCCCAACACGCAAAAAGGCCCGGCAAATGCCGGGTCTCCTCATTCCAACGCAACCCTTAACGCGGAGCCACCCCCGGATCGGTCGCCGCATTGTGATTACGGTCATAAAGCCCCCGCGAGTCCCGATTCTGCTGCCGCGCGATCTGGTGCCGGTCCTGTGCCGTCAAATGGCCGTTATCCGCCGCCCGGTCCGTATGCTTCTCTGACGCGATCTTGGCCTGATTCGCCTCCGCCCGCGCCGCGCCCTTCTGCGTGATCTGTCCATCCTGCACGCCATGCGCAAGGCGCGCCTGCTGGTTATTCTGCCGGGCCTGGATCGAATGCCGCTGGTTATACGTGGTCGTCTGCGCGCTCGCGCCGGCAACGGAAACAACGGGAGCCACAACAAGCAATGCCGCCAAAATTTGTGCAGTGCATTTCATAAGAGTTCACCTTTCCAATACAACCCAACAAGTACAAGAAGCCGCCCGCAAAACCGACGACCCTCACCTCGCTCTATAGGAACCCCACCACCCCCCACAGGTTGCGTCACCCCCTAAAAACTCCAGTAACCCCCACCAGATACCCTCAGGCACCCTGAACTGTCCGGCTACTCGGCGGTCACCGCTCTAGGCACTTATGCCACTGCCCCGAACCGGCGTCCGCCATCCACAAGCCAGGGAGAATCAAACCCCCACTTTCCCCACCCAACGCCAGCGGCAGCAAAACACGTTAACCCTCCCCGCCCTCCATAATTGTCATTCCGCAGCAAAGCGGAGGAATTTGCATCTGCCTGTGCTTATCTGCATCTGCCTGTGCTTCTCTGCATTTGCCTGTGCTTCTCTGCATTTGCCTGTGCTTCTCTTTCTGTCATTCCCGAAGGGAATCTGCTTCTCGCCCTCGGTTGTCATTCCCGCAGGGAATCTGCTTCTCGCCCTCGGTTGTCATTCCCGAAGGGAATCTGCGTTTGCCCTTGGTTGTCATTCCCGAAGGGAATCTGCGTTTGCCCTCGATTGTCATTCCCGAAGGGAATCTGCTTCTCGCCTTTGGTTGTCATTCCCGAAGGGAATCTGCGTTTGCCTTGGTTGTCATTCCCGAAGGGAATCTGCGTTTGCCCTTGGTTGTCATTCCCGAAGGGAATCTGCGTTTGCCCTCGGTTGTCATTCCCGAAGGGAATCTGCGTTTGCCCGTCTGCCATCTCAGGTACGCTTGAGCCGGCGCTATGCCAGACCAACCTGCCTTTTCGAAAGCCAGCCCATCCGCCGGATCTACAACCAGGACACCGATACCTGATGGTTTTCGGTGGCCGCCGCGAAAAGTGGATCGCCGGGCGCATGACCGGGCAGGGAACCCGCAACAAGCTCGCCGACTACTGGTCCGCCAACGACGTAAAACCCGGCGGGGAGTTCGCCCTCCTCACCAACCTCATCCATCAGAAGTGGTCCGAGGTCTCCGTTAAGGAGCACAAAGACCTGAAAGGTCTCAAGTCGCAAAACCTCCGCGACCACATGAGCGAGGCCGAACTGATCTTCACCGCGCTGGCAGAACGTGGCTAGCACCACGGACCATATAAGCTTTTCCGGAAATCGCATGGCCGAGCGGAGACTCATCACCGATGCCGCTGCTCCGAACCAACCTATCGACACTCCGGGGACCGGCAGGCTAGTGTAGGCCCAGTGGGCTTTGTACAGTCCAACCCCAACAAGACCTAACGCTACAGGCCAGCTATTCCAGACAGCATCCAGCCTATCGAGTGAGGTCTCAGCCTTTTAACGAAAAGCCCCGATCTGTTTCTTTATCTTGCTCTTTACCATTGAAGTATTCAGCGCCAGCGGCTTAGCTCATCTAGGGCGGCGGGTGAGCCTAGACTGCAAAGTAGGCGTGGTGAAAAGGAACGGAGCAAGAATAGCCTGTTTCGTCTAGAACCATCTCTACGATGAATACGAGTGAACAAATCCCGCGTACTCTCACCCAGATGTAGAAACTGGAGCACGGCAGATACAGAGCCGATCTGCCGAACACTGGAGCGAGGCGCAGCGGTATGGACTGACCTGTCTCCTAGAGCGCGACACCACCGTTCACGTGCGACCCACTGCACCTCATTCTGGGCCCGATCTCTAGACTGAAAACAACAAACACGCACAAGCTCGGCTCACGCCGGGCCTTTTCTTTCCCCAATAACCCAAACCAACACCGAGGAACCGCGTGCCCCATCTTCACCGTCGGTTAGGGTGGGTTCCGCTCTGCCGAAGGCTCCAAGTGGAGCGCAGCGGAACGACTGACCTGTCTTCCTCGGGCGCGGCACCCCCGTCCACGGGCAAACCCATCCTGCACACCAATTCACCCCAATCTCTAAATTAGAAAAGCAGCCACGCAGAAGGCGTTCACCGGCAGGCAAGCGGCAGATTGAATGCGCCCGGAATCGACACCTCACCCTCATCCCACTTCACATCACTGGCCGACGAGGCGACAGCCATCAGCGGCAAGCTCGCTCGCCCGCAAACGCGCCCCTGCGCATTGCGCAACTCAACATACCCAGCGGCTCCACTCCCGTCCCCGGGCATCACCGAAAAACGGGAAGCCTGCCGGTAGACAACCAGACACCACGCACCCGAAGGACTCGCGTACTCCCGGTAGAGCTCGCGTTTCTCCCCGCGCAGCCCAAGCGCGAGAAGCACGGCCAGGAAAGCGCCGCAACGAGAACTCCGGTAAGCAGCCTGGTCTCAACACGCTATCCCTTGATCACAAAACAGTAACCTAATGCTTTTCGTCTGCCTTGAGTAGCGTAAAAGCTTTGCCATCGAACGTGTACGCATACGTCCCACCGCCCTGCTCATTCCGGCTACCGTGCACGATCAGAAGACGGCTGTCGTTCCTGAATTCCAGCGGCTCGGAGGTATCGAAGTCCCAGCAGCACACCGTGAACGGCAGCCACACGATCTCGCCCGTCTGCGCATTGATCGCCGCCCCCATCACGCAGGACGCACCGCACCCCCACGAAGCCAGAACAAAGTGCCCCGCGAAGTTCGGTGGCCGGCTCCCGAACTCCCTCAGCCTCGTTGCATACTGCCGGTCCTTCGCGTCCGTGAGCTTCACCTTGGCCGGGCGAGTCACCCGCTCTCGTGGAGCCGCAAACTGGCTGAAGGGAGGCGCTGCCCCCGTTCCTGCCTGCGGAAGCAGCAAGGAAGCCATCAGGAGAAGTGCAAAAAGGAAGCTCATCCTAGTACCAGTAGTGCCTTTCCCAGAAGGCTTTCGCCGCCTTGGCCGTTTTGTATCTTCCCATGATGTAGCGAACGCCGCCCTGTGCCTCTTCCGTCGCGTTTCCGAAAGACTGTTCTCCGAGGGGATTTAGGCTGTACTGCGGCTGCAGCAACTGATACAGGCCCCGTGCCGAGGAGGCCGGATTGCGCACGTCCACTACCCCACCTGACTCCTGCGCCATGATCCAGAGTAAGTCGCCGTACTCACTGTCAGCTATCCCTTCCAGTTTCATCGCCTGCTTAAGAGCCTGCTGTGACGCGACTGGAACGAGCCTGGGATCCTTGAAGACATGCGCCGTTTTGGCGGTCTTCATAGGACGGTGGTGATGAACGTGCTTGGAAGCCATAACAAGTTTCCTGTGGGATTTTTGCTGCGGCAAGCATACATGGAAGCCATCAAGTCGTGTCCCTGCGCATCATTTCACTCCGGTATTTAAATTAGGAACAGCAGACACGCAGAAGGCCCGGCTCACGCCGGGCCTTTCCTTTTCCCCACAACCCAAAACCAACACCAGGGAGCCTCGACAGATGAAAAGCGAGATCACATTCCAGCGCCCGGGGGTCGGGACACATCTACCCGATCACGAACAGGCCGCCCGGGAGCGCCGAGCCGCCGTAATCGGCATCCCACCCTCCACCGAAGCCGCCCAAACCATTCACCCGCCCCGTCGGAGCCCGCAAAACCTGGCACGTAGCCTGGCCCGATCCCAACGGAAAAGACAAGGGAAAGCGTGACTTCAAAACGCACCCCGCAGCCTGGCCGGACCCATCTGCCGAACGTGGAGCACCAACCACTTAGAACCTACAACCCAGAACCCAAGGAACCAAACCATGCCCGACTACCTTGAACCGCCAGAACCAACCCAGTACCAGTGCCGCCACATCAAGCCCGACGGCCGCCGCTGCGGCAGCCCGTCGCTCCGGGGCGAGCACTTCTGCTACTACCACCACACTGGCCGTCGTGCCGGTCCGCGCCAGCCGCAGGTCAACACCGCGATGGCCCGCAAATCCTCCACCTTCCAGCTACCCTCCCCCGCGGATCTCTCCGAGCACTCCGGGGTAGCGCTGGCCCTGGGCCTCATCCTCCACAAAATCGCCCACAACGAGATCGACCCGCGCCGCGCCGGCCTCCTGCTCTACGGCCTCCAGATCGCCAGCACCCACAGCAAGCGCGACCGCACCCCGCAACTCAACGGCAGCCCCTTTTACGACGAAGGCGAAGAGATCACCTTCGACCCCGAACTCGGCCCGCTCGCCCCAGAAGCCGAACTAGGCAGCAACGAACCTAAGAGTACCGTCCAGAAGCTCATCGAAGAAATGGAACGCGAGGACGGGTTCACTCTAAAGGCAGCAGCCGAAATCAAGACTCTGGTGAGGCCACGTAGTTCGGACTTAACGCGCGTGCAATGAAGACTTTAAGTCCAAAGTCCCCCGGCGGGGAGGAACCGGCGCTCACAAGCCCGCAACCCGCTCCACAATCACCCGCCACACCTGACCATCTACCTTCACATCCTGCGTGAACCGCGCTTCGCCGGAGTGGACAACGTCCTCCACCAGCGTGCGTACACTGCTCAGCCGGCTCTCCACCGACCCGGCCTCGGACGAGTCGTCAAACTCCACCGAACCCTCATTCTGCCCCTGAAGCCCCTGCCCACCCATACCGCCAATATCATTCGCCATGCTGGTCTTGGAGCAGGGCAGCCGGCGAAAGCGTTGCCTCCCGCGGTCTATCCCCTGTTGCACAGCACCGAGGTCGCAAGGGTCGCCGAGGCTATCCTGCCGTAGGTTTTGCCCCGGGAGACGAAACTCCCGGCGTAATCTAGGCAGTGGGTGCCGACCTTGACGATCTCCGCCTCACAAGCCGCATTCCCTGCCGAGAAGCCGTCCGTGCTGCCCATTGCCGCGCCGGCGCGTGTGAACCTGATCGGTGAGCACACGGATTACACCGGCGGTCTGGTGCTGCCCATAGCGATTCCTTTCTACACAACGGCGGCCGTGGCCCCGGCTGCCGAGGGCTACACGTTCGCCAGTGAAGGATTTCCCGCGACACGCACCATGGCGGTCACGGACCG
>CAXTBJ010000051.1:0-2700 GCA_964242585.1 uncultured Bryocella sp. | reverse complement strand
CAGCGGCGGGCACAGCGGCGGGCACAGCGGCGAGTGGAGCGATTATCCGGTTGGCGTGCTGCGGGAGCTACAGGCGCTGGGTATTGAGCCGCCACCCTTCGCGCTTCAGTTCTCAAGCGATGTGCCGCTGAGTGCGGGGCTTAGTTCGTCGGCCTCGGTGGAGGTCGCCACGGCGCTGGCTTTGCTGCGGCACAGCGGCCGCACGCTGCCGGCGGCGGAGATCGCGCTGCTGTGTCAGCGGGCGGAGAACCGGTATGTGGGCTCGCCGTGCGGAATCATGGACCAGTTCGTGGTGACCGCAGCCGAACAGGGACATGCACTGCTGATTCACACACGCGATCTCCGAACGGAGCAGCTGCCGATGAATACCGGCGCGCTGGCGGGGTGCCGCGTGGTGATCGTGAACTCCAACGTGAAGCATTCGGTAGCGGGTGGGGAGTACGGTGTGCGGCGGCGGCAGTTGGAAACGGGACAGGCCGTGTTGCGGGAGAAGTTTCCGGAGCTGCGCGATCTGGGGGATGCGTCCATGGAGCAACTGAAGGCGTGCGAGCCGCTGATGGACGCCGAAGCCTACAAGAGATGCCGTCATGTCGTGACGGAGAACGCGCGTGTGCACGAGGCGCGCGAGGCCATGCTCGCCGGCGACCCCGTAGCGTTGGGCCGCGCCATGCTGGCGGCACACAGCAGCTACCGGGATGATTTTGGGGCCAGCATCGCGGAGATCGATTTTCTGGTGGACACGGCGGCTTCGCTCGTGGGCTGCTATGGGGCGCGCTTGACCGGCGGTGGATTCGGCGGCTGTACGGTCAACCTTGTCGCCGCAGAGCATGCCGAGGACTTCGGCGCGGACGTGCGGCGAGCGTTCCGCGAGCGATACAGGATCGAAGCGCCGGTGTATGTCTGCGAGGCGGTGGATGGCGCGATGCGCCGCAATGGATTCGACACCGCCGGCACGGAGGACCAGCCACGATGAACCCAATCCTGCTTGAATCGCCGCATCGGCGCTGGAATCCGCTGCGTCGCGACTGGGTGCTGGTTTCGCCGCACCGCACGCAGCGGCCCTGGCAGGGCCAGTTGGAGACCGCGGCCGCGCCGGCTGCTCTTGGGTACGATCCGCAGTGTTATCTGTGCCCCGGCAACATCCGTGCCGGGGGGAACAAGACCCCGGATTACACCGAGACCTATGTGTTCGAGAATGATTTCGCGGCGCTGAAGCCGGATGTTCCGAACGCCGCCATGGACGAGGACGGCACGGGTCTTTTGCGTGCGGCCACCGAGCGCGGGGTGTGCCGCGTGCTGTGCTTCGATCCGCGCCACGACCTTACGCTGGCCACCATGCCGGTGGCTTCGATCCGCCGCGTGGTGGAGGAGTGGGCCGCGCAGGAGACGGAGCTGGGGGCGCGGCCGGAGATCGGTTATGTGCAGATCTTCGAGAATCGCGGAGCGATGATGGGCGCCAGCAACCCGCACCCGCATGGTCAGATCTGGGCGACGGAGCACCTGCCCAATGAGCCGGCGCTGGAGCTGGCCGCGCAAACGGCGTACTTCGCCGAGCATGGCCGACCGCTGCTGACCGCATATCTGGAGAGGGAGTTGGCCGCCGGTGAACGAGTCATCGCGGAAGATGAAACGTGGGTGGCGTTGGTGCCGTTCTGGGCGGTGTGGCCGTTTGAGGTGATGCTGCTGCCGCGCCGTGCAGCGGTGCGCCTGGGGGAGCTGACGCCCGGGGAGCGGGACGGGTTGGCAGCGATGCTGCGGGCGGTGACCGCAGGCTACAACCGTGTGTTTGAGACGCCGTTTCCCTACTCGATGGGCTTCCACACGGCGCCGCCCGATGGATTGCCCCATCCGGAGTGGCATCTGCACGCCCATTTTTTCCCGCCGCTGCTGCGGTCGGCAACGGTGCGCAAATTCATGGTGGGATTTGAGCTGCTCGGCTCGCCGCAGCGGGACATCACGCCGGAGATGGCGGCGGAGACGCTGCGGGAAAAGATAGGAATTTAAGTTGTTGCTGGAAGCGAGAAGGGTTGAGCGGACTTCGGTTTCGGGAGTGACAACGAAGAAGCTGAAACCTACCGCATGAACCCGGGTCCAAGATGCGGGACCCGGGACACCCGGTTAGACCTTAACCTTGGCGGCGGCTTCCTTGGTGGGCTTGACCGGCGCGATGGTGTCCTTGGCCGATTTGGCGATACGGAACTTCACCACCGTTTTGGCCTTGATCTTGATCGCCTCACCCGTTTGCGGGTTGCGGCCGATGCGCGCCTTGCGCTCTGCCTTCACGAGCTTGCCGATGCCGGGGATCGTGAACTCACCATTCTTTTTGGTCTCCTTCACGGCTGTTTCCGCCATGGTGGAAAAGAAAAGCGCGCTCTGCTTATTGGTGAGCTCGAGCTTTTCCGCCATGAAACGGATCAGCTGAGTCTTGGTCATGCCTTTTGCCATCGGGGTGTGTGCTCCTTTGCACGCTTGTCGGGGAGGTGAGGACCGCGGTTTCGTTCTCCGGCGCAGGGTCTTGCTGCTGAGCAAATCGCCAGTGTTCATGCGGTAATTCGAACCGCGCCGAGTTCACCTTCCACCCTGCTGCGCCCGCTTGTCAACACGGAAGCGAGAGTTTTTGGGGCATTTTGCCGCTTTTGGGCCATGGGAGGTACTTTTTGTGGTGCTTTTTTGAGGAAAACAGGGTTTTACGACGGTGGC
>CAXTBJ010000050.1:0-29269 GCA_964242585.1 uncultured Bryocella sp. | reverse complement strand
CGCGGTGTGCGTCGTGGCCGTGGTGTGCGTCGTGGCCGCGGTGTGCATGCCGCGTACACCGCGTATTCTGCATTTGCCTCGGAGCGGTAGAAGGTCATGGCTGCACCTCCTGTTGTCTACGGTCTTGCCTAAGAATCTGGCCTGTGTCGTCACGGCGCCAGCCGGGGATCGTGCGCCAGTCGGCCATGATGGCGGGAGCTTGGGTTTGGGGGGCTAGTTTGCCCTGGCGACGGGCCTGGCACTGGCGGAAGGCGAAGTCGGCCTGCGCGGCGCGCTGGGCATAGGTGTGATCGAGCAGGCCCCGGGTGCGGAAGGCCGCGCCGATGCGCTGGCGGTCGGCGAGGCTGTAGCGAGTGAGCGCGGCGACCACGTCCTCGGCGGATTTCACGACGAGGATCTCGGTTTCGGGTTGGAAGCAATCGCTGATGCCGGGCCAGTCGTCGCAGAGCAGGCAGGTGCCGGCGCCGGAGACCTCGAAGACGCGGGTCGGCGGAGAAAAACCGAACTCGGCCATGGAGGCGCGGTTGATGTTGAGCACCATGGAGGCCGAGCAGTTCACGCGGTTGTGATCGGCCGTGGGCACATGGCCCAGCCGGCGGACGTTGGGCGGCAGCTGCTTATCGCCCCAGCCTTCGCCGCCGAGGAGAAAGCTGGCATCCGGGGCCAGCGTGGCGGCGCGGAGGAAGAGTTCTTCCACGCGGGCTTCGCGGTCCGGCAGGCGGTTGCCGAGAAAGACCACGTCGCAGGTGAGCGCCGGGTCGGGCGGAACGGGAAAGTGCGTTTCGGGGTCGAGCCCGTTGTACATCGAATAGTAGGCGCGCGCGCCGAACTTGTGGAAGCCCGCATAGGCCAAGGGGCCGCCGCCATAGGTAAGGATGGCGTCGTAGCCGGGGGTGCTGCCGCGCAGGGCGTCGGCGGGGTCCGCGCGCATACGGTGGATGGTGGCAGGGGCGTCGACGTCCCAAATGAAGGTCATGGGGCCTTCGGCCTGGCCGCGGGCGCCCCCGCACTCGGCCGGGACGCGGCGTTCAAGTTCGCTGTCATCGCAGCCGATTCCGGAGTGTTTGACGACAATGTCGGCTGCGCGGGCGAGCCGGAGCATGCGGTCCAGATCCTGGCCGTCGCTGAGGGGTGTGGGGTTGCCGTTGAGCGCACGCGGCTGGTAGACGAGCGATGTCACATAGCCGAAGTCGTCGGAGTCGCGGTGCTGCTGGCGGCCGTAGGCGTCCGGTTCGGCGAAGGTGATGTCGTACCCGAGGCGCGCGAGGTACTTGTAGCAGCCGCGATAGTAGGTGGCCGCACCGTTCCAGTAGGAGCTGACGATGCTGGAGCCGAAGGCGAAGATCTTCAACGGAGCATGTCCTCCAGAATGGTGCTTAGTTGCTCGGCGCGGTGGCGGCAGGTGTGGCGCTCCATGACCGTGTCCTGGCCGCTGATGGCGAAGTCGAGCCCGGCCTTCTCGTCCTCCATCCCGTGGCGTAGCGCGGCGCGCATCTCGCGGCCGTCGCGCACAAAGCGGATATCGCCCGGTTTGAAGAGATGTTCGGTGTCTTCCCAAGGCGCGGAGATCAGCGGGATAGCGCAGGCCAGCGCCTCAAAGACGCGAATCGTAGGAATGCCGCGCATGGCCTCGACGTACTGGCGACGCGGAACATGTACCGTAAGGTTTGATTGCGCGTACACGTCGGGCGCGGTGAGGTTAGGCAGGTAGCCGCCGTAGCGCACGCCGGCTTCGCGGAGCGCCTGGAGACCGTCCTCGGGGTAGCGCACGCCGTAGATGCCGAATTTGTACTCCGGCAGCTGCCGGGCAGGTTCGAGCAGGAACTCGCGGATTTCAGCGGTGCGCTCGTCATCGCCCCAGTTACCGATCCAGACCACGTCCTGGACGCTGCGATGGCCTTTCAGGGGCTTGAAAATATCAGTATCCGCGGCCTCATGGAAGGTCCAGACCCGATCGAGCCCGAAGCGGTCACGGTAGATGGACCGCAGAACCTCGCCGAAGGCCAGAATGCCGTCGAAGCGGTCGACGCCGAGCGCGCGGATGTTCTCGGGAGACGAGGAGGCGCGGTGATGGGTATCGTGGAAGAGCAGTTTGAAGCCGAGCTCCTCGCGCAGGCCCAGCAGGGTGTGAGTCAGCTCCGGCGGGTTCCACTCGTGAACGAGGACGAAGTCAAACTCACGCAGGCGGTCGCGCCAGGGGTCGGGGGTTGCGGCCTCGGCATCCTTGTACTCGACGACGTTTAATTTCGGGTAGAAACGCTGGAATTGCCGCAACGAGGCCTTCCCTTTGGCTTCGTGACGCAGATTCTGTACCGACCAGCCGTTGGCCGGCTCATAGGCCGTGACCTCGTGGCCGAGCAGGCGGAGATGGTTCAGCAGACCGCGCAGAAAATGGGCGTTGCCGTTATTCCAGTCCGAACGCAGCGAGTGGGCCATGTAGGCGATGCGAAAGCTACGCGACATGGCGTACCGTTTGCGGCTGCAGCAGGGAGTGAAAGAGTGCGAGATAGGCCTCGGCCATGCGCCCCACGGAGTACCGGGTGGCCCGGTGGCGGGCGCGCGATTGCGCCTGGGTGAGCAGCGCCGGGTCTGCGGCAAGTCGGATCAGCCAGGTCTGCAACTCGGCGGCATTGCGGAAGTACAGTGCGTCCTCGCCCCAGACCTCGCGCAGGGAGGGCAGATCGCGGATCAGGAGCGCGCAGCCGCACAGCGCCGCCTCCAGCGGTGCGAGACCGAAGGGCTCGTAATGCGACGTGCAGAGATAGATCGCGCTTTCGCGGAAGACCCCCTGCAGCGCGGCGGGCGGCAGCTGGCCGAGAAGGCGAACCTGCGGCGGCAGCAAGGGCAGCGCTTCGCCCTCGAACTGCGCTTCGCCTGCGACCATCACGGGCAGGGGCAGGTCCGTGCCCGCCAGGGTGTCGAGGCCCTTGGCTTGGTCCCAAAGGCGTCCCGCCGAAACTGCCTGTAGCTTCCTTTGAGGCTCAGTTAAGGGCTGGGACACATCTGGCGTGGATGTCGCCAGCTCGGCCCCGTTTGGAATCACCTGGTAGTGGTTCGGTAAATGGAAGTTTGCGGCCAAAGCCTCTCCCATCCAGGCGGTGGGCACCACCAGCGCCGCGGCGTCGAGCAGTCCGGCCTGCACCACGGAGGTGTAGCGGTTGAGCCAGGGGGTGGGTTCCAGCGCGCTCGGGCGGCATGTTTTTGCCCAGCTCAGCACGTCGCTGTGGGCCACCACGACTCGTGGTGCAGGCGTATCGAGGCGTCCGAAACAGAGCTGGTTGGAGAGGATTAAGTCGGGGGTGAAAGTTTCAATCTGATCAAGAAGGAAAGCTTGGCCGTCTTCAAAGGCACGGTCGTTGTTTTGCATCCATTCGAGGGGAACTTTAGTGAAGCTGTGGGTGAGGCTCAGTTGGTTGGCTGCTAAGCCCGCAGCGGTATCGCGACTGCCGGCAGAATACGGAGGTTCTTCGCTTCGCTCAGAATGACGTCTGTTGGGGGCCGTATGCCGATTGATCCAGGCCTGTTGGTCGGGCGAGGGTTTGCGACTAAAGCTGACGAGGTGAACCGCGTGGCCGCGTTGCAAAAAGGCTGTTGCTAGGTCGCCGGTAAAGGTCCAAACACCACCGACCGTGTCGGTGGTGATCAGCAGGCGCATGCGGGTTCCTGCGGCTCCAAACTCTGGACTTCCAACCCTTGAGCCTCCAACTCGGCCAGCGTGAGCGGATGCTCGGCCTGGATGTCGGAAAAACCCTTGTCGGCGAAGATGTCCAGATAAAACGAGTGCGCGCGCTCCCAGGCCTGCTCGTCGGGCTGGGCGCCGAAGGTGTTGACGTACTGCGGGCTGCCGGGGAAGGGAAACATCGGCACGGGCTCGGAGACCCACACGCCGGCGGCCTTCATGCGCGTCTGCCACTGGGCCACGAGCGCCGGATCGTCCTCGGGCGTCTTGATCAGGTTGGCCTGCACCCACGGGATGTGCCGGCGGGCGTAGATCAGCAGGTCGCCGATGCGTTCGGTGGTCAGGCGGCAGTTCTTGTTCATCGCGTCGCGGCCCGCGTCGGTGATGGACTCCACGCCGCACTCGAAGGACACCGTATGCGCGGCGGCGAGGAGGTCCATGCCGGCCTCATCCCACAAGTCGATGCGCGATTGGAAGCCGATCGAGACAGGGCGCTGGGCAAGCTCCCCGAGCAGTGTGCGCACAGTCTTGCCGACGCCGAAGATCTCGTCGATGAAGTAGAGGTAGTCCACGCCGCGGGCGATCAGCCCGTCGATCTCCGCGAGGACCGCACCCAGTTCGCGTTCACGGTACTTGTTGCGAAACAGGGTCTTATTGCAAAACGTGCAGGCCCAGGGACAGCCGCGCGCAAACTCCACCTCGGCCCCAAGCCGCAGATGGTCGGCACCGTTGCCGGGAAAGATGTGGTGCTTATGGCCGTGGCGCTCGACGGGATAATCGCTGTAATCGAGCGGTCCGAGCGCGCGCATGTCGGTGGCGCCGAGCCCGGGGCTTTGATGGACCGCGCCGTTTGCATCGCGCCAGACGCAGCCGGCAATCATGTCGTAGGGCAGTGTGGCGAGTTGCGGCAGGGTCCCGTCGGGTTCGCCGCGCAGCACAATATCGGCACCGGTCTTTTCGAGCGTGGCGAGCGGCGTCGCGGAGCCGTGCGGGCCGATGACGACCGTTTTGGAGCCCCGCGTTTTGGCGTCCCGCCGCAGGGCCGCGAGCCATTGCCGCGGTACGCGCAGCTCGGGCTGCGGACAGCGCCAGAACAGGTAGGACGGTGCCGTCGGGATGACCAGAAAATCCTCTCCGAACGCGTCCAGCCGCACGCGGACCTGCTCGGGGGAGAGATCCTCCATCAGCGCGTCAACGAGTAGAACCTCGTGGCCGGCGGCGCGCAGAAACTCGCGCGCGGAGAGAAGTTCCAAGGGGAAGTGGGCGTCCGGGCAGCCGAAATAGGTGGAGCCCTCAAAGCTCCAGCGCGGATTGACAAGCGCATACCTCATGCGACCTCCTCGGCGACGAGCTCCATGACCCGCACCTCCAGACCGGCGCGGTGCCGGCGGATGAGCGAGGCATTCTCCCCCCAGAACCCGCGAATATCGGCCAGAATGGCGGCGAGGCTGCGCCGCGGCTGCCAGCCGGTGTCTCGCTCGAGCTTGCCCGTGTTTGAGATATACAGCGGCTGATCGCCGGGGCGGGTGGCGGAAAAACGCAGGTTCAGCGGGCGGCCGAGCTGTGCTTCGATGGACCGGAGCAGCTCCAGCACGGAGACGGAGCGCTGGAGGCCGCCGCCGAGGTTGTAGATCTGCCCGCGGCAGGTGCGGCGATGCGCGCGGGCGGCGAGCATCGCGTCCACCAGGTCATGCACGTGAAGGATGTCGCGGACCTGGCGGCCGTCGCCGAAGACGGTGATGGGCTCGCCGGCCAAAGCGGAGTACAGGAAGTGGGCGACCCAGCCCTGATCCTCGTTGCCAAATTGCCGAGGGCCGGCGATGCAGCTCATGCGGAACACCACCGTGGGCAGGCCGTAGATACGGGCGTAGTCGCGCACGTACTGGTCGGCCGTGCCCTTGGAGCAGCCGTAGGGCGAGTGAAAATCGAGCGGTTCAGCCTCGGTGACCCCGGCAAACGCGGCGTTCACGGGAGCGTAGCGGGTCTCCTTGGCCTCCACGGGAACGCCTTCGAGGGAGCCGTAGACCTTGTTGGTCGAGGTGAACAGCACCAGCGGTTTGCGCGGGGAGCGGCGCGCCGCTTCGAGCACGCGAAAGGTGCCTGCCGCGTTGGTCTCGAAGTCGGCCTCGGGAGCTTCAATGGATGTGGTAACGGCAACCTGCGCGGCCAGGTGGTACACCTCGGTCACATCGCGCATGGCGTCGTTCACGGCGCGGACATCGCGCACATCGGCCTGCACGATCTCCAGGCGCGAGGCCCCGCGCAGCGAGCGCAGCCAGGCCAGATTGTGCTCCACGCCGCGCCGCGACAGGTTGTCCAGCACGCGCACATGCAGGCCGGGCTCCTCGAGCAGGCGCTGCGCCAGATTGGAGCCGACAAAGCCGGCTCCCCCGGTAATCAGGACCAGGGGCGTGCCGCCATGCGCCGCATTCTGCGCCATGGCGTGTGGCGTCCCCTGTGCCGTTTTGGGCGTGCGGCCTCCCGCGCTGCTGGAACTCATCGCCTCATCCTTTGCACCCGTTGACTCCTTCAACAGATCTCACCCTCCACCATCGTTCCGTCGGACATGCGGGCTCTCGCTAGGCAGTCAGCCCATAGGTGGAAAGCTCTTTGAGCATGGTTTCGGCCTTGTCCTCAGCCTCCTGTTCGGCGAGCCAGGCGGCCAACTCGCGGAAGCCCTCCTCATGCGTCACCTGCGGCTCATAGCCGAGCAGTCTCTGAGCCTTCGAGATGTCGGCGTAGCAGTGCCGGATGTCGCCGGCGCGGAACTTCCGCGTGATGACCGGCTCCGCTTCCCGGCCCAGCGCCGCGGAGAGCAGCTCGGCCACGCGGCGGATGGTGATCGGTTGGCCGCAGCCGATGTTGATGACCTCGCCGTCGGAGGCGGGGCTCTCCATGGCCAGCATGTTGGCGCGCACGATGTCCCGCACGCTGACGAAGTCGCGCATCTGCTCGCCGTCCTCAAAGACCAGCGGTGCCTTGCCGTTCAGCATCCGCGAAGCGAACACCGCGGCGACGCCGGTGTAGGGATTGGAGAGCGCCTGGCGCGTGCCGTAAATATTGAAGAACCGCAGCGCGGTGACGGGGATGCCGTAGTTGCGCCCATAAATCAGGCAGAGCTGCTCCTGATCGCGCTTGGACAGGGCATAGACCGAATTGATCTCCGACGGCTTGGTCTCATCCGTGGGTACCGGCTGCAGCAGGCCGCCGCAGGCTCCGCACGGCAGATCCCATTGTCCCGAGCGCAGCTGCGCCACCGAGCGAACCGGCGGCGCGGCGGGCAGGCCGCAAGCCGAGCACACGTAGCGGCCCTCGCCGTAGATGGACATGGAGGACGCCACGATCAGCTTCTGGGGCATGTGTTTGGCGTCGAGCATGGCCTGCAGCAGCTCGGCCGTACCCTGGGTATTGACGCTCATGTAGCGGGCGATCTCGTACATGCTCTGCCCGACACCGACGACGGCGGCGAAGTGGTAGATCACGTCCACGCCGGTGAGGACCTCGCGCAGGCGATTGGGATCGCGCACATCGCCGACGACCAGTTCCACATCGGGCGACAGGTAGTCCGGCCGTGCGCCATGGGCATGGACCTGGGGGGTCAGGTCGTCCAGCATACGCACACTGTGGCCGGCGGCCAGGAGGCCATCCGCCAGGTGGGAGCCCACAAAACCGGCGCCGCCGGTGATGAGGATCTGCCTGGCTTTTCCGCTTGGTTGATTGTTCGGACTCATAGGCTGCCTACGGTCTCCTGTTGCTCCGAGTTGGCCGCCGCGTCGAGGGTGGCGGGGGCATAGCGTTCCACGGCCCACGTGGCGAAGTCGGCAAAGTCCGCATTGTCCCGCGGTGGGCTGGTGTGGTGATCCTCCAGGCCCATGTGTCCGGGCGTGAAGCACAGGGTCAGGGCCACGCGGAACGGCGCGAGCGCGGTCATCTGACGATCGAACCAGGCTTCGGCGTTCGGCCGGTAGCTGTCCGCCCAGCTCAGGCCGGTGCGCAGGTATTCGACGCGGTGATCCCGCATCCACGTGACGGCATCGTCGAGCCGCGGGTCCTCGAAGTGAAACCATTGGCAAAGGCCGGCGGAGCCGTCCGTGGGGAAGTGCGGCGCGGCAAGCTTGGGGGTGCCATCGGCCTTGATCAGGCCAAGGTAGTAATGGCGATAGTAGGCCGAACCCTCGGCCTCCTTGTGGCGGGTTTCAGCCGGCCAGGAGGGGGGCAGATCGAACAGCGAGTACCAGTGCACGCGCTCCACGCGATCTTTCAGCAGTTCCAGGGTGCGATCGAGGCCGAAGACCTGCACCTCTTCGGCGCCGAAGGAGGAAACGCCCACCTCGGTGACCCAGACGGGCAGGCCCGAGACCTCGGCGGCCTCGCGCACGCGGTCGGGCCACTCGGTGAGCTGCCAATGGTTCCAGTCCAGCGGAAATCCGTGCACGCCCACGGCGTCGACATGGTCCATCACGCCCTGGGCGGCCATGTTGCGCAGAAAGTCGATATCGCAGGAGGACACTCCCCCCAGAACGATGGGCAGGTGGGGGTTGACCGCGCGGATGGCCACGGAGGCCCGCTTGACCATATCGGCAAAGCGCTCCCAATTGGGATCGAGCTTGAAGTTCCAATGGGAAAGGTTATTCGGCTCGTTCCACAGCACAACGGCTTCAACCATTCGTCGATATCCTCAAATACAAAAAAGCGGCTGCTGCAGCCCTACAGGCGCCTCCCGCAGCGTTCATTCGGCGCCCGCACGTATCTGGCTGGGTACAAACCTTAACAAGGTTGGATCATACACATTTCAGTAGGTAAGTAGAAGCTGAAATGCGGCGAATTCGGTTGGGTACGCGAAGTTTTTCGCAGGGACCGCTTTTTGCCGCAGCACCGTACATCCGCCGGATGGACCACGCCCCTTCCCGGCGATACCGCCAGGCCGACAACTCCGTAAGCGCTGGGGGGCTCTTTCCCATGTTGTGATGCTGCCTTGCAGGCAGTCGGAGGTGTGTTCGTGTCCGTTTCTGCTTTTGGGATCGTGTCGCGGGATCATGGTCGCGTCGCTCCATCGGCCGAGACGCCTAGATTCAGACAGCTTGAGACGCCTTCGGTCGAGGCGGTGTAAGCTCGATCGCGATGCGACCGCACCTCGCCGGCCTGGTCTCCGACTGGCGGCAGAACCGGAAAGATACCGCCGTGGTAGCGCACCGGGGCAACCGTGCGCTGCGCACGAGCTACCTCCAACTGGCGCAGCTGGCGGGCCGGTTTGCCGCGGAGTTGGAACGCCGGGGGATCGGCGCGGGGGATCGGGTCGTTCTGTGGGGAGACAACTCCGCGGAGTGGATCGCCGCGTTTTTCGGGTGCGTGCTGCGCGGTGTGCTGGCTGTGCCGCTGGACGCGGCGGGCTCTCCGGAGTTCGTCGGGAGGGTGATCGCGGAGGTTGCGCCACGGCTGCTGGCGGCCGATCCGGTCCGACTGGGCCGGCTGCCCGCCGGTCTTCCGCCGAGCCTGCCAAGCATCGATCTGTCGCGTCTGCTCGACACCTTGCCCACCCAGCCCGCCTTCAGCGTGGACCCGGCGGTGACGCTCGATGCGCCTGTGCAGATCGTCTTCACCTCGGGGACGACCTCCGAGCCCAAGGGCGTGGTGCACACGCATCGCAATATCCTGGCCAGCGTGGCCCCGATCGAAGCGGAGATCGCGAAATACCGGCGCTGGGAGCGGCCGTTCCATCCGCTGCGGTTCTTGCACACGCTGCCGCTGAGCCACGTCTTCGGCCAGTTCATGGGTCTGTGGCTGCCCTCGCTGCTGGGGGCCGAGGTGCACTTTATAGACACGCCCGAGCCGGCGCGGCTGGTGGGCGTGAGCCGGCGCGAGCGCATCTCCGTGCTGGTCGCCGTGCCGCGCGTGCTGGAGCTCCTGCGCCTGCACCTGTCGACCAAATATCCGGATCTTTCGGCGCGGCTGGCGGCAGGTGCGGGCCTTCCTGCCTGGAAGCGCTGGTGGCGGTTTCGCACGATCCACCGCTTACTTGGGTTCAAGTTTTGGGCGCTGATCTGCGGCGGCGCCACCCTGCCGCCGGAGCTGGAGAGCTTCTGGAACGGTCTGGGGCTGGCCCTGATTCAGGGCTACGGCATGACGGAGACCGCCGCGCTCGTGACCTTGAACCATCCCTTTCATGTCGGGAAGGGAACCCTGGGCAGAACGCTGCCCGGGCGCGAGATCCGCCTGAGCCCCCAGGGCGAGATCCAGGTGCGGGGCGACGTCCTGGCGGCCGGCACATGGCGCGGCGGGCGCTTTGAGCCGCGCACGGAGGAGTGGCTGGCCACCGGCGACCTGGGGCAGCAGGAGCCCTCCGGCGAGTTGCGCTTTGCCGGGCGCAGCGGCGACGTCATTGTGACCGCGGCGGGGCTGAACCTCCATCCTGGGGACCTGGAAGCGGCTCTGTTGGCGCAGGACGGCGTGCGCGGGTGCGCGGTGGTAGGGTGCGACACGCCGCGTGGCTCGGAGCCTGTGGCCGCGGTGCTGTTTGAGGGCACGGCGGATCAACTCTCCGCCGTGCGGGACGGGGCCAACCGCCGGCTCGCGGGGTTTCAGCAGCTGAGCCACGTGCTGCGCTGGCCGGAGCCGCAACTGCCCTACACCTCCACGGGCAAGCTCCTGCGCCGGCGCGTGGCCGCCTGGGCCTGCGCGCAGCTTGCGGGCACGGCGGGTTCTTCCGACGGTGCGGGCGATCTCGCCTCCGACACGCTCTTGTTGCTGATTGCCCGAGTCACGCGAGAGCCGGTCCGGGCGGGGGCGGACAGCCGGCGGCTGACTGAGGATCTGCATCTCGACAGCCTGGGGCGGGTGCAGTTGCAGTCGGCGCTCGCGGAACAGTTCGGGGTGGAGCTGGAGGACGCGACGATGGCGTCTCTCGGAACCTTGCGAGAGCTGCGCGCGCTGGTGGGTGGGGCGGAACCACCCGCAAGGGAGGCGGAGATCATGGCGAGGCCAGGCTTCGAACTGAAACCCACCGCCGCTTCAGGCACACTCATCCCAAAGGGCTCCGCGCCCGCGTCGCTGCCCTACCCACGCTGGCCCTGGAGCCGGCCGGTGCAGTGGCTGCGTGTGGCGTTCCTGGAGGCGGTGCTGCGGCCGCTGGTGCATCTGTTGGCCGCCCCCAGGGTGGAGCGGGCCCCAGAGCTCCCAAGCGGGCCGGTACTGCTGATCGCCAATCATGTGAACACCTTCGACCTGCCGTTGGTGCTGTATGCGCTGCCCGGCGCTCGCCGGCGATGGGTGGCGACGGCGATGTCGGCCGAGGTGCTGGGAGACCTGCGGGCTGGCCGGGGGCAGGGTACTTGGTGGCAGAATCTGCTCGCGCGGCCGGCTTACCGGCTGCTGGTGGGCCTGTTCAACGTGTTCCCCCTGCCTCGGCTCGCGGGCTTCCGGCGCAGCTTTGCCCATGCGGGCGAGGCGTTGGACCGGGGCTACAGTGTGCTGGTCTTTCCCGAAGGCCGGCGTGGGAGCTCTGGAATCCTGCAACCCTTTCGGCCGGGAATCGGGCTGCTGGTCGAGGCCTCCGGGGTGCCGGTTGTGCCGGTGGCGCTCCGAGGCACGGGAACGGCGAGCCGCGCGGATCGCCGCTGGTTTCGTACAGGACGGGTAGCCGTGCGCGTGGGGGAGGCACTGCGTTTCGGGCCGGGCACGACGCCCGAGGCGATTACGCGAGCGCTCCAGGAGGCACTGGCAGCCCTGGGGCCGAGCTGACCGGATGCCGGCCTCGGCTGGCTTCAGCTGAAACGACAGCTCATGCGGTACCCTGTCTTTGCCCGATCTTCGCCTTCTGGAGAGCCGGGATCGCCTGAAGCTCATGTCGGACCCTCAACAAACCATCCGCTCCGCCGCGGCATTGCGCCGTGAACTCGTCTCCCGCGGTCTGGGGCGGGGCGACCGGAACGCCTGCGAGGTGGGCTTTGGCCGCACGCCGGCCATCCTGTACGCGAAGGACGAGGCGGGCGGGCATGGGAACTTTCTTCCGGTCGTCTACCGCCGTATTCTTGCCGATCCGGCCTGGGCGCGGCGGTTAGAGAAGGCTTATACCGGGGGCGAGTACCTGCCGCGCCGCGGCGACCGCCGGCGCGGCGAGCTGGAGTGCGTTACCAGCTCCGACGCCCTGTTGATGAACGTTTTCTGTTACCCGGGCGTGCTGCGGCGGCCCGGTGTCTGCGCCTGCCTGGGGATTGAGCCAGGTCTGCGGCCCGCCTTCGGCGTGCGGGCGGAGCTGCCGATGCGCGGCGGCGAGATCGACCGGACGGAGCTGGATATGCGGCTGGGCTCGACGCTGGTGGAGGCGAAGCTGACCGAAACCGGCTTCGGCAAGGCCTCGCGGGAGCGCCTGCTGCGGTACGAGGGCGTGAACGAGGTGCTGGACCTGGAGACGCTGCCGCGTGCGGGGACGGCCTTCGGCGGGTACCAGCTGGCGCGGGGCATTCTTGCCGCGCGACGTGTGGACGGCGCGTATCTGGTGCTGCTCGACGGACGGCGCGAGGACCTCAAGGAGCTTTGTCTGCGCGTCATGATGGCCGTTTGGCGCGCGGAGGACCGCAGCCGGCTGCGGCTATGCACGTGGCAGGAGTTAGCCGGGGCGCTGCCGCCTTCCTTACAGATGTTTCTGGCGGAGAAGTACGGGATACTGGCGGCTTAAAAAGAAGCTTCGATAAGTATTTTTGATTGAATATTACGGATGCAGCAGCCCCCTGGGATTTATAAAGCAGAGCCTCCGCTTTGCTGCGGGATAACAACATCATTGGTTGTGTGGGAAGGATTTGCCTGTAACCGGAGCTGTTTTATTGCGTGGAGCCGGTCCTCGTGCCGTGCTTCTTGTGCCGTGCCTTCAGCACTTGGTTTGCGATGTTTTCTAGCCTGGGCCTTCGGCCTAGGCTGTCATGTGACGGGCCTTCGGCCCTGAAGCAGAAGCCCTGCACTGCTGGAGAACCGACAACCGAGAACGTAGAACTAAGAACCGACAACGTAGAACGTAGAACCGACAACGTACAACGTACTAAGAACTACGCCAAATACGCCTTCAACCACGGATCTTCCGTATGCGTCAGCTCTTGGGTGGTGCCGTCAAAGGTCACCCGGCCCTCCTTGAGAACGAGAAAACGGGTATGCGGGTCGAGACCGTTATTGGGGATCGGCTGCATGTGGCCGGTCTCGGGATTGAAGCAGCGCGTGGCCAAGGTGAAGGCGTCCTGCAGGCGATGTGTGATCAGCAGAGCCGTGGTGCCTGAAACGTCGCGCTGCTTCACCACGAGTTCGATGATGGTGTTGGAGGTGATCGGGTCCAGGCCGCCGGTGGGCGAGTCATAGAGCAGAAGTTCGGGGCGGCTGATGATGGCGCGCGCGATGGAGACGCGGCGGCGCATCCCTCCGGAGAGCTCGGCGGGAAACTTGTCGACGGCACCGTCGAGGTCCACAAAGCGCAGCGCCTCCAGCACGCGTTCACGGATCTCCGGTTCGGCCACGTGCTCCTCATGCAGGCGGTAGGAGACGTTATCCTCCACGTCCATGGAGTCAAACAGCGCGCTTTCCTGAAAGACCATGCCGATGCGGGCGCGCAGGGCGAACATCTCGCGTTCAGTGAGGCTGGCGAGATCTTGGCCGAAGATCCGAACCTCGCCCCCATCCGGCTGCAGCAGGCCGTTGGCGAGCTTCATAAGCACGCTTTTGCCGCCGCCCGCCGGGCCCAGCAGGACGCGTGTTTCGCCCGATTCCATGCGAAAGCTGACGTCCTGCAAGACGGGATTGCGGTCAAAGGTGATGGAGACGTGGCGGAACTCGATGACCGGCGGGTCATCCGGCGATCCGGGAGGTGTACGCGCGGGCGGTTCGGCCATACTCATCTCCCGAAGATGCCGATCATCAGCTTGGTGACGAGCGTATCGACGATGATGATCAGCACCGAGGAGGTTACCACCGCCTGCGTGGTAGCCCGGCCGACGCCGCGTGTGCCGCCAATGGTGGACAGGCCGTAGAAGCAGCCGACCGTGGCGATGATGAAGCCGGAAAATAGCGGCTTGATGAGGCCTTCGATCACATCGCCGAAGAGCAGCGCGTTCAGCGCATTGTGAAAGAAGGCAGCGCCGCTCTGCTTCAACAGGGTGACGGCCACCAGCGCGCCGCCGCTGATGCCCAGGGCGTCCGAGATGACGGTAAGAAAAAACAGCATGACCACCGTGGCGATGACCCGCGGCGTGACGAGCTTGCGAACCGGGTCCACGCCCAGCGCGCGCATGGCGTCGATCTGCTCGGAGACCTTCATGGAGCCGAGCTCGGAGGCCATGCCGGAGGCGTTGCGGCCCGAGACCATGAGGCCTGTCAGCACCGGGCCGAGCTCCTTGACCATGGACAGGGAGACGAGCTTGCCCGTCAGGTTCACCGCGCCGAACTGCTTCAGCGTCGTGGTCGACTGCAGCGTGAGCACGGCACCGGTGAAGAAACCGGCGAGGATGACGATCGGCACCGAACCGACGCCGATGGAGTCCAGCTGGATGTAGGTGTCGTCAAGGTAGTGCGGAGCCGAAAAGAGGGCCGCGAGGGCCCGGCCGGTCAGCAGCGAGTAATCCTGCACCGATTGCACGATGCGTTTGGCGTAGGCTCCTGGAGAGGCAAGGGTCATGCGGATCGCTGCTGGTCAGGGTAACAGATGGCGGCCGGCGGCTGGCCCGGCGGCTGGCCCGGCGAATTGCCCGGCAGCTGGCCCGATGCCGGCTTGGTTCCAGGCTCCGCTCGGTGTGTTCCGCTGGGGGGCGTAGGCCCGCGGGCTGTCTCGCATGAGCCGGGCACGATGAGAAAGCAAGATGAGAAAATAGAAATGATGGATGAAGCAGGCGTCCTAACAACCGAAAAGACCATGCTGGCCGCGGTGCTGCACGGAAGGGGAGACCTGCGTGTGGAGTGGGTCTCTATCCCTGTCGCCGGCCCCGGCGAACTGCTGCTGCGGGTAGACGCGGCGCTGACCTGTGGGACCGATCTGAAGGTCTTCCGGCGCGGTTACCACGCCCGCATGCTGACCCCCGAGCGGCTGTTCGGCCATGAGCTGGCGGGGACGGTGGCGGCCGTCGGCGAGGGCGTGACCCGGTTTCGGGTGGGCGACCGTGTGGTGCCGCTGAACTCCGCACCCTGCGATGTATGTTTTTTCTGCGCGAACGGGCAGGGGAATCTTTGCGACGATCTCTTGTTCAACAACGGCGCTTATGCCGAGTTTTGCCGCGTGCCGGCGCGCATCGTCGAAAAGAACACCCTGCCCGTACCGAAGGCGATGCCGTTCGAGCACGCCGCCCTGACGGAGCCGCTGGCCTGTGTGATGCGCGGTCTCGAGGAGTCGCAGGCACGTGCCGGGCAGACCGCGATCGTGCTGGGCGCGGGGCCGATCGGGCTGCTGTTTGTGCACGCGGCGTCGCTGATGGGGCTGCGGGTGATCGCGGTAGTCAAGCGCCGGGATCAGGTCGGCACGGCGCGGCTGCTGGGCGCGGCGGAGGTCGTGCGGGTCGGCGAGGTGGACGATCCGGTGGCGGCGGCGCGCGCGCTCACCCCTGGAGGCCGCGGCGCGGATGTGGTTTTTGAGGCCGTTGCCACGCCGGAAGCCTGGCAGTGGGCCGTGTCCATGGCACGCAAGGGCGGGCTGGTTAATCTGTTCGGCGGTCCGCCGGTGGGGACCACGGTGGCGCTCGACACCAACCTGCTGCACTACTCCGATTTGACCTTGAAGGCGAGCTTCCACCACACGCCGCACACGGCGCGCGCGGCTTTTCGCCTGCTGGCCTCCGGCCGCTTCCGGTGCGAGACCTTTTTGACCGGAACCGCGTCTTTAATGGAGGTGCCGGCCCTGTTTGAACGTATGCTGACCCGCCCCGCCGAGGGCACCGCGCCGGAGATCAAGACCGTGATCTACCCGCATGGAGAGCGCGAGGCGGCGGCCCACGCGGCGCAGCCCGCCGGGGCACTCGCGTGAGCGCGGCCCTGCATATCGGCGCTGCCCCTGCCGCTGCTATCGGCGTGATCGCCTCGCTTGGGGGCGCGCCCGCGCCCTACGGCACCCCCGCCGTGCGGCCCACGCTGGCGGAGGCGCAGGCCTGGTGCAAGCACCTGGCCGAAACGCACTACGAAAACTTCCACGTCGCGACCTTTTTTCTGCCGGCGGTGTTGCGGCCGCATTTCTATAGCGTGTACGGGTTTTGCCGGACCTCGGACGATCTCGGCGACGAGGTGGGCAGCACGGAGATCGCTAAGCGGCTCCTCGCGGAGTGGCGCGCCATGCTGCACGAGTGTTTTGCCGCGCCGGAGCGGTCGCGGCATCCGGTGTTTGTGGCGCTGCAGCCCACGATTGCCGCCTGCGATCTGCCCCGCGAACCCTTCGATGACCTGATCAGTGCCTTCGAGGCCGACCAGGTATATCCTCTTCATGCCTCGCTCGCCACGCTGGAGGAGTATTCGCGCTACTCCGCCAATCCGGTGGGCAGGCTGGTGCTGCTGATCAGCGGCTATCGCGACCCCGAGCTGCTGCGGCTCTCCGATGAGATCTGCACCGGCCTGCAGCTCGCCAACTTCTACCAGGATGTGGTGACCGACTGGGTCGACCGCGGGCGGCGTTACGTTCCGGCGGACGCCATGGAGCGGTTCGGCGTGACCGACGAGCAGATCGCGGCGCGGCGCTTCGATGGTAACTTCCGCGCCATGATGGAGTTTCTGGTCGCCGACGCGCGAGCCCGGCTGCAACGCGGTGAACGCATCACTACCTTGGTCGATCGCGATCTGGCGAGCACGCTTTCGCTCTTCGTCAAGGGTGGGCATGCGATTCTGGACGCCGTCGCGGCCCAAAATTACGACACGCTGCGCTCGCGGCCGGTGGTGAGCAAGGTGGCCAAGCTGCAGCTGCTCGGCGGCGCCCTGGTGGGCAAAATCGCTTCCTCGGTGCTGCCGGCGAGAGCCGGATCGCGATCCGGATCACGGACTGGGCCGGCATGAGCGCGGAGCGCACACCGGAGCTTGCGGGCGCGTATGCCGTTTGCCGTGCGATCGCCAGGCAGGAAGCCAAAAACTTCTACTGGGCCTTTCGGGCGTTGCCGCCGCACAAATCGGACGCCATGTGCGCCGTGTACGCCTTCATGCGCAAAGCCGACGACCTGGCCGACGATGAGACCTTTTCACTCGATGCGCGGCGCACGGCGATGGGGGCGTGGACGGCGGCCTGGCGGCAGTCGCGCGGGGCAGGCCAAGCCGATGCCGCCGTCGCGGAGGTGGACCCCCTCTTTTTAGCTCTGAACGATACGCAGCGGCGATTCGGAATCTCCGACGATCTGCTTGAACATCTCGTGGCCGGCACAACGCTCGATCTCCGGCCGGAGCCGGAAGGGGTTGCGTTGGTGCGTGTGGGCGAGGACCGCACGCCGTACCGGGCCTACCAGAGCTTTGGGGCACTGTACCGTTACTGCTTTCTGGTGGCCTCCGTCGTGGGGCTGGTGACCATTCGCATCTTCGGCTACAGCGACGCGCGCGCGGAGCTGCTGGCCGAGCACATCGGCATCGCCTTTCAACTTACCAACATCCTGCGGGACATACGCGAGGATGCCGAGCGCGGCAGGATCTATCTGCCCCTGGACGATCTCCGCGAGGGTCATGTGCCGCTCGAAGCGCTGCTGGCCGCGGCCAAGGGTCGGGGAATCGCGCCGGAGGTAAAAGACCTGCTCGTTCACGAGATCGGGCGGGCGCAGGGGTACTATGCCGCGGGTGAGGCCCTCTTGCCGCT
The DNA here is from genome assembly GCA_964242585.1 of uncultured Bryocella sp. Lineage (GTDB taxonomy): Bacteria > Acidobacteriota > Terriglobia > Terriglobales > Acidobacteriaceae > Granulicella. Next base: position 11,810 of record CAXTBJ010000050.1, on the reverse strand, counting down.
GATCGAAAAGGATGCCCGGCCCGCCATGCGTGTGCTGATCACCATCTACCGACGACTGCTGGAGCGCATCGCGGTCGACCCGGGGGCGGTCTTCGAAGGGCGTGTTTCGGTGCCGACCGCCGAAAAAATGACGATTCTTTGCCGCGGCTTGGCCGGCTCGGCGCTGGCGAGGCTGTTTTGAGCGGGGCCGGTCTACGGGATGGGGCGGCCGGCACGCGATCGGATGTGCTTGTCATCGGCGCGGGCCTGGCCGGGCTGGCGGCGGCGGCCGCGCTCTCCGGCGCGGGCGCGCGGGTGCAGGTGCTGGAGCGCAAGCCCTACGTCGGCGGCCGAGCGTACTCCTACCGGCACCCCGCACTCGCGGAGGAGATCGACTCGCAGCATGTAATGCTGGGCTGCTGCACTAATCTGGTAGACCTGTGCCGGCGGGCCGGGGCCGAGCGCTTTCTCCGCTGGTACGACGGGATCACGTTTCTGGAGCCCGCGACCGCCGACCGGCCCGCGCGCGCCAGCGAGATCGGCCCCAGTGAGGCTCCTGCGCCCTCGCACTCGTCATTGAGTTTCCTGGGGGCGCCGATGCTGGGAATTCACGACAAACTGTTGATTGCGCGGGGATTGCTGGAATTTCTGCGCGGCTACCCGGCCACGGATGAGGAGGCCTTCAGCACATGGCTCGCGCGCACCGGGCAGACGCCGCGGGCAATTCGGCATTTTTGGGAGCCGGTGGTGGTCGGCGCGCTGAACGATAGCTTTGATCGCTGCTCGACGCGCTACGCCGGGCAGGTCTTTCATGAGTCGTTCCTGCGCAACCCGGAGGGCGGCCGGTTGGGCATCCCCACCCAGCCGCTGTCCACCTTTTACGACGCCTTTGCGCAACTCGCACAGCGGCAAGGGGCCACGTTCCGGCTGCGTGCCGGCGTCGAGCGGCTGGAGCGTGCCGCCGACGGGGGTTGGCGAGCCGTGCTGAGCGACGGTTCCGCCGTTAACGCGCGACAGGTCATCCTGGCCCTGCCGTTTGAGGCGACCGCCAAGCTGCTGGCGACCGCTCCGGCCACGCCGGGGACCGCGCTGGTGTGCGAGCACCTTCGGCACTTCATTCACGCGCCGATCACCACGGTGCACCTGTGGTTCGACCGCGAGATAACGGCGCTGGATCATGCGGCGCTGCTGGATACGCGCATCCAGTGGATGTTCAATAAAACGCGCATCCGCAACCGCAGGGCGGAGGCAGAGGGCAGCGGCGCGCAATACCTGGAACTGACCATCAGCGCGTCATTCGACGAGCTGCACCAGGGCCGTGAAGAGATCCTGCACGCGGCGCTGGAGGAGCTTGCGAGCTTCTTTCCCGCGGTGCGCGGGGCCCGGCTGGTGAAATCTGGTGTGCTGAAGGAGGCTCGTGCCACCTTCTCGGTTACTCCGGGACTGGACCGCTTCCGGCCCGCCAGCGACGCTCCGGGAGATGGCCTATTTTTAGCGGGGGATTGGACGCGTACCGGCTGGCCCTCGACGATGGAAGGGGCTGTGCGCAGCGGACGTCTCGCCGCGGAAGCTGTTACGTGGGAAAGCGGGGGTACCCTGTCGGCTTTAGTGGCGGATTTGCCGCCGGCCGGACTGATGCGATTGCTGGTGTAAGAGGTTGTGGCTTTAAAGCCGATCACCCGCGGCCGTGCAGGAAGCCGAACCGCAGATTCCCTTAAGGGAATGACAACAAGAAAAGCAAAGGCCGAACGGCCTGAAGCAAGAGCTTCAGCGCGAGATCAGCACGACCCCGACCGTAACGAAGCTGACCGCGAGCCAGCGGCGGCGATCCACGTTTTCCCGCAAAAACAGCTTCGCGGCCACGGCGTTGCCGATGTAATTGAGCGCCGCGATCGCGGGCGCTGCCAGCGAAAGATCCACCACGCTCACCGTGTACAGCATGGCGAAAAAATTCAGCGCCATGCAGACCGCGCCCGCGACAAAGCGGCTGTTACCCAGAACGGTGCGGATTGTGCTGCGCAGGCCGATGCGCTGCCGAAGGTGGTCCAGATCGCCCAGCGTGTGCATGGCGGCGGCAATCAGGCACTCGCCGAGAATAGCCAGCACCGCCACGCAGGCGATCGAAGCCCAATCTCGAAGCAGGTGCGGTACATGAGCGGGAACGGGCATCAGCGGCCGATCCCGGCGTCGAGCTGCCGAAGTTCTTCCCCCGCCTGCGGTGCCGGCAAGGGGCTGACGTCCTCGGTGCGCGGCGGACCGTTGGCCACGAAGCCGACCGCGCACACGATCAGCGCGATCCCCGCCCAGCGAAAGCCGGAGAGCCGCTCCCCCAGCCAGAAACGGCTCAGCAGCGCCACGACGACGTAGCCGAAGGCGGTGGCCGGCATCACGAAGGTAAGGTCCGCCCAGCTAAGCGCGGTCGTGTAGGCGGCAAAAAAGCCGATCAGCAGCACGATGCCGGCCATCACGTAGCCGTTGAACAGGGCATGCCAAAGCCGGACAAGGTGATGCAGATTGACCTGGCCGACCTCGGACATGCCCCGCGAGAGCAGGGTGTCGCCCACGGACGCGGTGAGCATCACCGCCACCAGGACCGCGTACTGCGAGCTCTTCAGACGGTGCTTCATGCGGGGGTCGCCTTAAAAAACGCCGCCTAGCCTAGCGCATCGAGCAGTACGCTGCATGGTCTATCTGGTCCACAAGACAAGGGAGCTTTGCCGGACTATTCGAGCAAAAGAGAAGCGGCTGGCCATAACGCGCCAGCCGCAATATGTGTTCCAGGGGGATCAGGCGTTCATGCTGACCGATTCCTGCTGCCGCAACTCGTTCTCTTCCTTGGCCTTGCGCACCATGGCGTTGCGCTCCTTGCGCAGCTTCATGAAGCTTTTGGCCTCGACATATAGACGCGGCACGTCGCGGTTGACGATGGCCTTCCAGACCACGCGCGCGGCGGCCTTGGGACGGAAGTAATACTCGTCGTAGAACTTGTGCACCATCTCCATCACGTACTCGGTGGGCAGACCGGGGTACTCGATGTGTGCCATCTGGTGGCCGCCATGATCGTTCATGCCCTTGTTGGTGATGTAGCCGTTCTTCTCGGCGAAGTCGTAAAACTCGGTACCGGGATAGGCGTGCGCGATGGAGACCTGAACCGTTTCACAGTCCAGGGTCTTGGCGAAATTAATCGTGTTGCGGATCGACTCCTTGGTTTCCCCCGGCAGGCCGAGGATGAAGTCGGCATGGATCACGAGACCGAGGTCATGGCAGTCCTTGACGAAGTCGCGGGCGCGCTCCACGGTGGCACCTTTCTTGATGTTCTTCAGGATCTGCGGATCGCCCGACTCAAAGCCGACGATCAGCAGCCGACAGCCGGCGTCCTTCATGGCTTTGAGCGTATCGCGGTCGGTGGTGACGCGGGAGGTGCAGGACCAGGTAAGACCGATCGGCTTCAGCTTGGCGCAAAGCTCGACGGTGCGGGCCTTCTGAATGTTGAAGGTGTCGTCATCGAAGAAGAACTCCTTGACATGCGGGAAGTTCGCCTTGGCCCACTTCATCTCGGCCGCCACGTCATCGGTAGACCGCTTGCGCCAGGCGTGGCCGGAGAGCGTCTGCGGCCAAAGGCAGAAGGTGCACTGCGCCGGGCAGCCGCGCGTGGAGTAGAGCGAGACGTACGGGTGCAGCAGAAACGGCACGTTGTAGCGTGTGACGTCCATGTCGCGCTTGTAGATCTTGGTCGCCCAGGGCATTGCGTCGAGATCTTCGACCTGCGGACGGTCGGGGTTGTGCTGGATCTGGCCGGTCGCCGCATCCTTGTAGCTGATGCCGAGGATCTCCTCGAGCGGCTTGCGGTTGGCAAACTCCACGACGGTGTAATCGAACTCGCGGCGGCAGATGAAATCGATGGCCTCGCACTCGTTCAGTGCGCGGTCGGGATCGGTGGTTACCGGCGGCCCGACAAAGGCGATCTTGATGCCGGGATTGGCGGCCTTGACGGCACGTGCCAGGCCATGATCGCCGGCCCAACCCACGGTCGAGGTGAAGAGCACGAGAAATTCAAAGCTCTTGGCCGTCTCGATGACCTCTTCGGCCGAGACGTGATGCGGGGGCGCATCGAGCAGCTTCGAACCTTCCAGGAGACCCGCCGGGTAGGCAAGCCAGACCGGGTACCAGTAGGACTCGATCTCGCGGGTCGCGGGCCAGCGGGAACTGGCGCCTCCATCAAAGTTTTCAAACGAGGGCGGGTTCAGAAGCAGCGTCTTTAGCGGAGCCATATCTATCGCTCAGTTTACCACCCAGTTACGGCAGCCGGGCCCCATTTGCCTCAAACCTGTGTGCGATCGCGGTACGGCACCTGTCCAGGGCCGGCTAGGAACGCGGTGTGGAAGGCGGAGCAGCCGGTGGGGCAGGAGCCGGGGCAGGAGCCGGCACGGAGGGGGGCGTCGGCATTGCCGGAGCCGGTCTGGAGTCAGGTGCCGAGGGCAGGCTGGAGGGAGTCGAACCGGTGGTGGGCGTCGTGCCCGCCCCCGCACCCGTTCCTGCCGAGGTACCCGGCGCCGCACCCGGCGAGAAACCCGGCGACGCTCCCGGCGATGAACCCAAGGTGGTCGGCAGCCCGGGCACCTGCGACGGGGTGGCGTCCGCCGGCGCGGCGGTGGCGTCTGCCGGCGCGGCGGTGGCGCCCGGGATCGTGGCCGCCAGCCAGTTTGCCAGCGAGCCCCCCTGCCGCAGCAGCGAGATCTCCGCGCGCCGCAGCTCCAGCTGCACAGCCAACAGATCCACCGTGCGCTGACGCTCGGCGAGCTGGGCGTTCTCCTGATCCTTGGGCGTCGCCTGCTCTCCGCCCACGGTGCTGGCGGCTGCCTGCAGACGTACCGCGAGGGCGTTCAACTGATCCTGCGAGAGATCGTGGTCCAGGGTGGCGAGCTCGACCCGTGCGGCAATCTCCTCCGTGTTGTGCATCAGCTTCGTCCGGTTTTCTAAAAACGCGCTTTGCTGCACCTCGGCATCCAGAAAGCTGCGCTGGGCGTCGATGGCGGCCTCGTGCGCCCGGGCGCGATGCACCATGTCCAGCAGCGGCAGGGTGAGTTGCACGCCCAGGCTCAGGGAGTTGAAGCTGTTCAATCTGCCGTTGGCCGCGCAGACGGGGTTGCAGCTGATCTGATCCCGAAACCCCGGGTAATACAGGTCATAGGTGGTAAACGCGTCGGAAAGTTTGCTGTACTGCACGGAAAAGCTGAGCTGGGGCCGGAACAGGTAGCGGGCCTCCCCATGCGCCGTGTATTGCCGGGCACGTGCGGTCTCGAAGGCGGCCGTGGTCCCCTCATTCTTTGCCGGATCGTCGCGCGCCTCCCTATTCACCGCCTTGGGCGATTCCAGCTTCGGGATCGAGGACGGCACGGTGATCCAGCCCGCGGCGGGCAGACCGGTGAGCGACGCCAGGTGCTCGGCGTTCGCCGCCGCCTCATCATCGGCCGCAAGCGCTTGCAGGCGGATTTGTGCCGCGGTCCGGCGCGCGCGGGTGACCTCGATGTGCGGGTCGATGCCCGCGTTGTAGCGATCCTCAACGATGGTGACGAGACGTCCGGCGATGGCCAGCGCCTCGCCGAGCACGCGCCGCCGCTCCAGCGTATTGTCCAGCGCAACGTAGATGCCCGTGGCGTCTTCGGCGACGTCGGTGCGCGCGACCTCGAGTGCCAGCTGCGCGGAGGATACGCCGCTATGCGCCGCACGAATGTAATCCGGCTGCGAGAAGCTGTATACCAGCGATTGGGCCCCGATGCTGAACACCACGGGCGGGGAGAGCGGCGCGCCGGTTGCCCGGCCCACGCCCGCCGTCGCGGAGACCGACGGTATGAACACGTCGCGCGTCTCCGCCAGGACAGCTTTGGCGCGCCGCAGGTCCGTCTCCGCGATCTTGACCCGGGGATTGTTCTGCAGCGCCAGGTTTACCGTCGTGGACAGCGAGATCTGCGCCCGAGCCGAGGCCGTGAGCAGCAGCCAAGCCAGGGCAAACAGCAGCCGGAGCGGCCTGCGCTGGGACAGCTTTGCGAAGGGGGGCGTCACAGAGAGGCCAGCCCTTTCCGCGCGGGCGCGTAGCGCGAAGCCATGGCCAGCGCCGCCTCGTACTCAATCCGTGCAGCGCCTCCCTGGCCCGATTTGGCCAGCAGTGCGCCGAGCAGCGTGCGGACACGAAACACAGGAGCCCGCTCGCTGTGTTCACCATGGGCAAGATAGGCGCGCAGGGCCGCTTCGGCGGCGGCCGGCTGGCCGGCGTCGGAGAGCACGCCGGCGGCCTCTACCACCGTGGCATCGGCTGCGGGGTCGGCCGCCAGGGTGCGCTGTGCCGTGTCGATGGCCTGTGCCTCCTCGCCGCGCCGGCCGTAGAAGGCGGCCAGGTCGATGAGGGCGCCGGCCCGGTGCGCGACGGTAGCCTCGGCCTGGAACTCGCGTTCGGCGGCACCGAAATCTTTGTTTTCTTCCGCGGCCATGGCCCGGATGCGATGCGCTGTCTCGGGCAGGGCGGGCCCAATCCGCGCCGCCAGCGCGAGCGCCTTGGCGGTGCCGCCGCCCACCACGGCCGGGGCGCCCGTGTAAAACTCACCCAGATCGACGCTGGCGGCCTCGCTGGCCGGATTGAGATATACGGCGGTTTCAAAGGCGATGCGGACGCCGCGCGCGAGCTTCAGTCCGGTCAGCATACCCGCATGGGCTGCCTGCTGCCCAAGCGCGCGTCCCGTCCAGTCCTGGGCCTCGCTGTCCTGATCTAGGCCGTCGCGGAGGGCCGTTTGACACTCCCCGGCCGCCTCGCCGCCCAGTTCTTCTGAGAGGTAAACGCGGCACAGCAGAAGGTGCGCCGAGCCGTTACCGGGGTCCGCGCCCAGAGTCGCCTGCAAACGCCTGACCGCCTCATCGGCCTGCCCCTCCTGCAACGCCCGGTTCGCCGCCTCCAGCGCCGGCGCGACCGGAGCCGCGCGCGGATCGTCGGCCCTGGAGAGCCCGCAGAACAGGAAGGCCGAGCAGACCAACGCACAGGCCAAGCTACCGGCCGGCGATACCGGCCGGGCAAGCGACGCAGCCCACGCGTGCCGGCGCAAGGACGCCAGGCTCGGAATGGCCCTCATCGGGAAGTCTCTCGTCGGCAAAGTGCTCATCGGCAAACCCGCCATCAGGGCTGCGCCCGGACGGGCAGGCCGTCGTGCAGTTCCGTGTCGGTGGTGGCCCCGAGCGCGATGGTTTCGCCCTCGGACAGGCCGTCGGTGATCTCGGCGCGCGTCAGGGTGACCACGTCAACCCGCACCGGGGTGCGCGCGAGCTTGCCGTCCACCACGCGAAACACAAAATTTTCGGTACCTTCCGTATGCAGCGCCTCGCGCGGGACGCTCAGCACGCCGTTGCGCTGCAGCGTGGTCACGGTGGCGGTCACGTTGGTATTGGGCAGCAGCTGTCCGTCGGCGTCTTCGATGCTGATCAGGCATTCGCCCACATTCCGGGTTCCCACATTGACCACGGTGGTGGGGGCCTGCGTGACACGGCCGTGCCACTGTCGGCCCAGCTTGGCATCCCAGGTGATGATCACCGGCTGCCCGGCGTGCAGGGCGCCGATCTCGGGCTCATCGAAGAAGGCCCGCACCTGCAACTTATAAAGGTCGGCGATGCTGAGCAATGCCTGGCCGGGCTGTACATAGTCGTAACGCGCCACCGGTAGGGAGTACACCGTGCCGGTGATCGGGGAGTGCACGTCTAGGCCCCCCATCGCGCTCTGTGCCGTGGACAGCTCCTGCGCCGCCCGGCGCACCTGGGAGCGCGTATTTGCAAAGTCGCCGGCCCCATACCGGCCCCCCAACCGCGTCTGAATCTGGCTTACCCGGACCTGCGCATCCGTCAGCCGTTGTCCCGCGATGGCGACTTCGTTGGCGGACGCCGCTCCCTGCGCCTGCAGGGAGGTCATCGTCTTCAAAGCGTTCTGGGCGTCGCTCAGGGAGCGTTGCGCATTCTTCAAATCGTTGGTTTCTCCCAGCAGCTCATCGTGCGAGCCGCCGGACTGCATGTTGCGCAGATCCTGCGCGGTCAGCTGCACGCTGTTGCGGGCGTTTTCCACGCGAAGCTGCGCGTCGCTGTCATCAAGCAGCAGCAGGCGCTGGCCCCGCTGCACGGCATCGCCCAGATGCACATAAAGCTGCTCCAGGGTGCTCGGCGAGGGGGCATGGGCCTGGAAGTCCACGAGCGGTTCCACCTTGCCGTTGGTCGCCACTGTCTTCACGATGGGCGCACGATCCACCTTCGCCACGCGTACCGCCACCCTGTCGCGCGCCGCGGTCAGGGAAAAATACCCCCATCCGGCGGCGGCGGCGAGAACCACCAAGATGATGATCCAAAGGCGGTTTCGATTGCTTCCGGACTCAGCCATAGATGCGAAGGTCAGTATACAAAAGGCGAGCTGAGCCCCGGAAGCGCCTCGCGAGAACAACCGTGCTAAAGCTGTCCTCGCGCAGGTGGGAGTCCGCCGTCATCCTGATCAACAGCCTAGCTACGGTCGGGCAGTCCGCCGTCGTCCTGAGTGTCGCGAAGGGTCTCTGTGTTCTGCTCGTGGCTGCTCTACACCCTCGGGAAACCGCTATATGCCTGCCACGCTATTCACCGCCGCCGAAAACGTGGATCTCGCTTTGGCTCTCAGTCCGTCCTTCGAGCCGCCACCATATAGGGCCGTCACCGTCTGGGCCGCCATCGTCTGCGCCGCCACGACCTCCAACTCCCAGCCGCCAAACTCCGGGTGCCAGTTGCGGCGGAGCCGGAAGGCCAGATCCAGACAGGTGCCCGGCTCCCATACCTCCTGCCGCGCGCGTTCCACCCAATCGGTGCGCCGGGTCCAGGCCGTCGCGCGGAAGCGGCGACCGGTCTCCGGGTCTTCCACCTGCAGCCCGAGGTGCCGCTCCGCGATGAGGCGGACCGGCGCTGCCAGCCGCAGGCCGTAGGCTAAAAATACCGGCTCCGGATGACCGTTGCCGAAGGGCTCCAGCCCCACATAAGCGGCAAAGAAGTCATCGTCCAGCTCCGCCAGGCGTACGCCCACATCGCAGGCAATCGAAAGGTCGGGGAGCTCGTCCGCACGCGATGCCGTAAGGGCCTCCAACCGCGCGCGCAGCTCCGGCACATGGGCGGAGGGCATCGCAAAGCCCGCGGCGTGGGCATGGCCGCCGAAACGTGAAAAGAGCGGTGTGCCGGCCGCGCGGTGGACGACGGTCAAGGCGTCCAGCAGATGAAAGCCGGGCACGGACCGCCCCGAGCCGTGCGCCTCGCCGCCCTCATGCGTCAGCACCAGCGCCGGCCGGCCGGTGCGGTCGACGACGCGCGAGGCAAGGATGCCGACCACGCCGCGGTGCCACGGCTTTTCAGCGGTATCGTCCAGCACCAGGCAGCCGGCGAGGCCGCCCGGCCGGGCCGTGAGGGCGGCCAGCCGCTCCTCGATCTCGGCGAGCGCGTGCGCCTCGGTCGCCCGCCGGTCCTCATTGAGCCGGTGCAGCTTTTCGGCGAGCGCCCATGCCCGGTCCCCATCGCGGGTCAGAAACATCTCCACCACCTCGGAGGCGACGTCCATGCGCCCGGCCGCGTTGATGCGCGGGCCGATGCGGAAACCCACGTCCGTGGCGGAGACCGGCCGCGACAGGTCCACCCCGGCCAGCTCCATCAGCCTGCGCAGGCCGCCGGGTGCGGGCTGCCGCAGCGCCCGCAGCCCCAACCAGGCGATCACCCGGTTTTCGCCCGTGAGCGGCACCGCATCCGCCACCGTCGCGATCGCCAGCAGCTTTAAAAAGGAAGGCAGCGTCTTGGAGCGCAGCCGGGCGAGGTCGTCCGCGTCACGGGCGCAGCTTTCCATAACGGCTTGCGCCAGCTTGAAGGCCACCCCGGCCCCGCAAAGGTCCTTGTACGGGTAGGGGCAGCCCGGCTGGTTGGGGTTGAGCACGGCCACTGCCCTGGGGATGTGAAAACCGTCGGGCAGATGGTGGTCGGTGACGATGAGATCGAGCCCGTGCCGCGCGGCCTCTTCGGCGGCTGCCAGGGCACGAATGCCGGTATCGACCGAAACCACCAGCCGCACACCCTCCGCCGCGGCCTCGGCGATCCGCGCCTCCCGCATGCCGTAGCCCTCGCGGATGCGGTGCGGAATGTGATAACGCACGTCGGCCGGTACGCCGAGCGAGGCTGCCGCCCGCTCCAGCGCCGCCTTCAGCAACACCGTCGCGACCGTGCCGTCCACATCGTAGTCGCCGTAGATCAGGATCGGCTCGCGGGCGGCCAGCGCGGCCCGCAGACGCACCACGGCTTCCGGCAGACCGCGCATCCGTTGGGGATCATGCATCTGCCCGGGGGCAGGCTCGAGAAAATCGCGGGCCACCTCCGCCGTGTGCAGGCCCCGGCAGAGGAGCAGCGTCGCGAGCGGAGGCGGGAGCCGCAGCGTCTCCGCCAGAGCGGCCGCGGCTGCGGGATCAACGCTCTCGGCGGCGAGTCTCCAGGGGCTTCCGGCCTGCGCCGGTGCCTCGACAACAGCCTCCATCCGCGCTCCTACTCGTCGTCGTGGTCGTCCACGATGATGCCTCCCAGCTCCTGCACGGTATCGAGCAGGTTCTGGAAGCGGTCGTACCACTCGGTGGCGGTCTCGTAGAGAAAAATCACGCCGCCCTGGGCAAAGCCGAGCTGCAGATAGCCGGTCTTGCCGACGTGGCGCATCAGCGTTTGCGCCTCCTCAAGGTCCGAGGCGTCCGGGTCGGGGTAGTGGCTGTCGCGCAGCCGGGCGATCAGCGTGGCCACGTCCTCGGGCTCGAGCAGCACGTCGCTCATGGTGATAAACGGCACATTCGCGGCTTTGGCGTGCTCCACGAAATCCTTCCAGCCGTCCACGTCGTCGTCCTCAAAGGCAATGGTGGGCACATCTTCGGGCACAAAGGCGTTCATGCGTCGCAGGCCGTGCCCGGCGACGAAGGCGATCATGTCATCCTTCAGCGTGGTCAGATCGTCAAAAGTCATCGCTTCTATCTTCGCAGAACCGCCGGGCCGCCGGATTGCCCGGGAAGCGATTTCTCCCACGGGGAGTCTGCTAACCTTGGATTGCCCATGATCTTCTCCAAGGACTACATCGGCTATCTGGCACGGCAGACGACCAAAGCCCTCGTCGACACCAAGATGGTCCGGACCGAAAAACCTGCGCTCGTGAACGAGCGTGTGACCGCCGCGCTGATTGAGGAGCTTTCGCTCGAGGACCGCATCAATGAGGAGGTGCGCGTCATCCTGGAGGCCTTTCAGGGCGACATGCTGAAGACCGGCGCGAGCTATCCCGAGATGTTCAAAAAGGTCAAGATGGAGCTCACCCGCAAATACAAGGCGGTGCTATGAGGATCAGCCGCGACAAGCTGAATAAAATCGCGCACACGGTTGCCGATACGCTGGCGGAGATTGACGAGGTCGACTTCCTCGAAGACCGCAACACAATTCGCCAGGAAGCCCGCAAGGCGCTTGAAAAGCTGCTGACCGACGAGCTGAAACTCGATCAGGCCGCGCGCCTCAAGATCAGCTCGCAGCGCAAGATCATCCTTGAAGGCTCCCAGGAGTGGGACATCCTGTACAGGAAGTATTACCAGGACGAGGTCAAGAAGCTCGGTCTGTAGGCGGAGCATGGGCGGGCGGGAACTTTTCTACACAGCCCGTTCTTGCTATACTGAGTGGGTCGCAACGGGTATCCCTGCCCGTTCTGTGGCGATATGGTGTAACTGGTTAACACGTCGCCCTCTCAAGGCGAAGAGTTCGGGTTCGAGCCCCGATATCGCTACCAAAACAAA
>CAXTBJ010000049.1:0-30425 GCA_964242585.1 uncultured Bryocella sp. | reverse complement strand
CGGGGGAGAACAACATGAAAGCCCCAGAAAAGCCATGACAGGTGCTTTTGGGCTGGAGAATAAGGAGCACGGCAACCGTGCCAAGGCGCGCTACACGTAGCCACAGAGCGTGGCGACGCGTTCCGCCCAGGAGTCTTCCGTGGGCAGGGCGGCCGGTGGCGCGGCGTGCATCTGCTCGGAGCGCCGCAGCCAGTCGATCATGGCCTCCAGGTGAGACTGCAGCTGCTCTGCGCCGCCGGTGAGCACGGTAGCCCAGGGTGTGTCGAGCAGGATATCGCTGACGCCAGACTCTCGGTGCAGCAGTACGGGAATCCCTCGCTGCAGTGCCTCAATAGCTGGGATGCCGTAGCCTTGCACCGCAGGCATCAGGAAGAGATGCGCCTCATTGTAGAGCTCTTCGAGCTCGGCGTCGGGCACGTAGCCCCGGAAGGCGATGCGGCTGGAGAGGTTGAGCTGCCCGGCCAGCGCTTGCATGGAGGAAAGTGCCGAGCCTTTACCGACCAGGGTAAGATGCCAGTCCAGATGGGCCGATAGAGGCTGGGGACCGTGCTCGAGCGCGGCCAGGGCTCTAAGAACCCAGTCGATCCGTTTGTTGACCTCGATGCGGCAGACGGACAGCATGTGCAGTTTGCCGTCCAAGGGCCGCCGCCGGAATGCGTCGGGGTCGCCGAGGCCGCCCATGCGGGCGATGGCGGCGCGAATACCGTAATCCTTGCGGCATTCACTTTGCAGGAACTCGCTGGTAACGATCAGGCAGCCGCCACCGCGGCGCATGCCGTAACCGATGATGCGATCTGAGACGCGGAGGCGTAGGTTTTGCCCTGCGCCGCGCTGAGAGGGGTCGCTGAAGAGCGCGGCGGTATCGTGCATGAGGCAGTGAAACCGGCCGCCGACCGACAGGCTGAGATGCAGCGCGGGCTGATAGCCGGAGACGATGGGCGGAGGCGCAGATGTGGGTACGTGGGTAAAGTGCCGTCGAAGCGACGCTAGCTTGGCCATCAGCCCGCCTGTCGGCTGGAGCTCCACGGTAGGCAGAGGAAAGTCGGCTTGGACGGTCATGTTGGCCGCATCGCGGTAGGTCAACAGGTAAACGGAGCGGCCGTGGCGGTGCAGCCAGCGGCCGAGCGCCAGGAGACTGCGCTCGGCACCGCCCATCTGCTCAATCTCCGACATGAAGAGCGGGACGGCGTGCGCAAAGTCGATGGGGGGTATCGTGCTCACGGAGGCGTGCCTAGCGGGTTGCCAGATCGTCAAGCCAGTCAAAAAATTCAGGGAACGAGATGCTGGCGGCTTCGGCGCCGCGAATTTCAGTCTCGCCTGCGGCGCGGAGCGCGGCGACTGAAAAGGCCATGGCGATGCGGTGGTCGGCACCGGAGTCGAGACTGGCGCCGTGCAGTTGCTGGCCGCCGGGAATCTCCATGCCGTCCTCATGCTCGGTGACCTCGGCACCCATGGCGCGGAGGTTCTGGACGATGAGCGCGATGCGGTCGGATTCCTTGACGCGCAGTTCGCGTGCGTCGCGGATGCGCATGCCGTTGGCCGTATACGGAGCGATGGCGGCCAGAACCGGCAGCTCATCGATGAGCTGTGCGGCGAGCGCGCCGGAGATGTCCACGCCCACCAAGCCGGTGCGTTTGCGCCCCATCTGGACGGTGCCGGCCATCTCGCCATTGGTTTCGAGGACCTCCAGCATTTTGAGTTGGCCGCCCATGGCGGTAATCACGTCCAGGAGCACGGCCCGGGTCGGGTTCAGGCCGACCCCGTCCAGGACGAGATTCGAATCCGGAAAGAGCAGAGCAGCAGCCAAAAAGAAGGCAGCGGAGGAGAGGTCGCCGGGGACGGTGAGGTCCAGGGCTTTGAGGGGTTGGCCGCCGGCAATCGTAAGCCTGCCTTCACGCCGCTCAAGGGCCGCCCCGAAGGCGCGCAGGGCGTGTTCGGTGTGGTCGCGGGTACGGATCTTCTCGCTGAGCGAGGTGGTGCCTTCGGCCTGCAGGCCGGCAAAAAGGAGCGCGGTTTTTACCTGCGCGCTGGCGATCGGGGCATCGAAGTCGATGGCATGCAGCGGGCCGCCGTGCACCGTCATCGGCGCATGGCCTTCAGTCAGGTCGATGCGGGCGCCCATGGCGGCGAGCGGTGTGCGGATGCGCTCCATCGGGCGAAGGGTGAGGGAGGCGTCGCCGGTGAAACGGAAGTCGCCCGGCTGCGCGGCGACCAGGCCGGCCAGCATGCGCATCGTGGAGCCGGAGTTACCGCAATCGAGGTCATCCTTCGGTGCCTGTAGCTTGCCGCCCGTTCCCGTGACGGTGATCACCCGATCTTCCGTCGTTATTTTTGCGCCCATAGCCGCCATGCAGGCGAGGGTGGAGTGGGGGTCCGCGCCGGTGGAGAAATTGGCGATGTGGGATGTGCCTTCGGCAAAACCTGCCAGCATGGCGTAGCGGTGCGAGATGGACTTATCCCCGGGCAACACCAGCGATCCACGCAGGCCCTGGGCAGGGCGGATGATGCGGGTTTGCGTTTGAGACGAGGCAGCAACGGGCATGTGGTGATCTTATAGCGATTCTTGTGATGGGGTTAGTGGGGCTGTATCGCTGCTCCGCCTTACATCAGGGCTTCGGAAGAACAGCAAAAGGCAACAGCAGGTTTCCTTCGGGAAGGACAGAAAAAACGAAAGGCAACAGCAAATGCAAATTCTCTTGGGGAATGACAGAAGAGAGAACAATTTGCGAAAGGTCGTATGTTTACGCTGCCTGTTTAGCGGTGAGGTAGGCGAGGGCGAGGTCGTCGCGCAGATAGTTGTAGAGCAGATCGCGGCCCGGGGCATCCAAAGCGCGGAGAACGGCTGAGGGATGCACGGTGGCGATAACACGGTCGGAAAAAGGCGTCTGTTTGACGGTGCCGCGTTCGCGCATGAGTGAAAACGTGCTGCCGAGCAGCGATTTGGCGGCGGAGGCTCCCAGGCAAAGAATCACCCTGGGCTTGACCGCGTCGATTTCGGCTGAGAGCCAGGGCTTGCAGGCGGAGATCTCGCTCATGCGCGGGTTCTGGTGCAGGCGCACCTTGCCGCGTTGCACAAACTTAAAGTGCTTGACGGCGTTGGTCATGAAGACCTCGTCGTGCGCGATGCCGATCTCGTCGAGCGCCTTGCGCAGCACGCCGCCGGCTGGGCCGACGAAGGGCAGGCCCTGCCGGTCCTCCTGATCGCCGGGCTGTTCGCCCACAAGCATCAGCGCTGCAGCGGCGTTGCCGAAACCGGGGACGACCTGGGTGGCATGCTGATAGAGCTCGCAGCCCTCGCAGGAGGGCATGGCCGCGCGCAGGATGGGAAGGGTGTGCTCAAGGGGAACGAAGGGGGAGGCGTTCGGCTGTTTACTTTGGCGGGTGACCATGGCTGTGACTCGGGTTTCGGCTTGTTGCATGAGATCGGGCAGCAGCGCGACCTCGGGAAGGTTGGCCCAGTAGCGCACCGGCATCTCGGACCGCATGGCTGCCGGGTTCAGGCGGGCCGGATTGAAGATGGAGCCGTAGTAGGCGCGCCACAGGTCTTCGAGTTGGTCCTCCTGCGGGGCGGCCTCCTGACCGGTGCCTGGAGCGTAGGTGAGCTGCTTGGCGGCGGGGTCCCAGGTAACGGACTCATCCGGCGTGAGGATGGTCCAGCGCATGGGCGCGAAGCGTTCGGCGAAGAAGCGCGCGGCGAGGTGAAGGATACGGTGGTCGGGACGGTACCAGGCGATGAAGTGCTCCTGCGTTGTGCCATCCATACCGGGTTCTTCGATCTTGCGGAAGCGGACGAAGGCATGCATCTTGTGCAGATCGCGGCGGATCTGGGCTTCAAGACGCTTTAGGTCGGCTACGTCGCTATCGACCTCATTCTTCAGCAGATCGCGGTCGGTTTGCAGACGGTAGAGCAGGCGGTAGAGCAGATTCCAGCGTTGCGGATCGCGGTGGACAGAAACGAGCTCCGCGTCTTCGAGAAAGGCCTTCGAGACATGGGGCTTGGGCATCGCGGAACCGGCAGGGCCCTCGTCCAGCGTCAATAAATCCAGGGTTTGCGACTGCGTGGCATCCTGCAGATCCATCTGCTCAGGAAGGTAACCCGAGCGAAGGGCGAGGCGGGCCTGCTCGCGCCACGCTTCAAAATCCGGAGGGATCGGGATACGGCGCATGAGCTAGAGGGCTCCGGAAAGGGCGCTCGCCGCGGCGAAGAGGTTTAGTTGCGTTGCCCGGGCCTGAACCGCAGGCGAGGCCTGCATGGAGTGCAGAGTGGGCGTGGATGGCGAGTGCACCGCGGGCGATACCTCGAAGAGAGATGGTGTACGCGGCAGGTGGTCGGAGGCGGTGATGAAGGCTGCAGCTTTGGTGATCTGCACGTGCAGCTTCCGCAGGTGCTCCAGGGCGAGCCGCTGATACCGGCGAATGCGCAGAATGCGCTCCACGTTTTTGTAGCCGATGCCGGGCACGCGCATCAGCGCTTCCCGGGGCGCGGTGTTCACGTCCACGGGGAAGAACTCGGGGTGGCGGCGCGCCCAGGACGACTTGGGGTCTTCGGTGAGCGAAAGCTCGGGCTCGGCGTCAGAGGTAAGCTCCGCGGCGTCGAAGCCGTAGAAACGCATCAGCCAATCGGCCTGGTAGAGGCGATGCTCGCGGATCAGGGGTGTCGGCTTGAGCGGCAGCCGGGCATCGGCCTCCGGGTAGGGGCTGAAGCCGGTGTAATAGACACGGCGAAGCTTGTAGGTGCCGTACAGGCTGCTGGCACGGTTGATGATCTCGCGGTCGGTGGTGGCGGTGGCGCCGACCACCAGTTGTGTGGACTGGCCGGCGGGGGCAAACTTCGGGGCACGGTCGAGACTCAGGCGGGTACGGCTGCGCTCGTCGTCCACCTCATCCTTTTTGGACTGAATCTGGCCCATTGTCTTTTCAATGACTGCGGCCTTTTTTTCGGGGGCGAGCTGCACAAGGTCAGCCTGGGTGGGCAGCTCGATATTGGCGGAAAGGCGATCGGCCCAAAGACCAGCCTCGGCGATCAGGCGCTCGTCGCAGCCGGGGATGGTCTTCAAATGGATGTAGCCGCCGAAAAAGTGCACGGTGCGCAGGGTTTTGGCCACCGTGATGAGCTGCTCCATGGTGTAATCCGGCGACTGGATGATGCCCGAGGACAGGAACAGACCTTCGATATAGTTGCGTTTATAGAAATCCAGCGTGAGGTTGACGACCTCTTCGGGGGTGAAGCGGGCACGGCGCACGTCGGAGGAGACGCGATTGACGCAGAATACACAGTCATAGGTGCAGAAATTGGTCAGCAGGATTTTGAGCAGCGAGACGCAGCGGCCGTCCGGTGTGTAGCTGTGGCAGATGCCCTCGCCGTCGGAGTGACCGATGCCTTTGCCGTTACCGGCCCGCTTGGCGCCGGAGGACGCACAGGAGGCGTCGTACTTGGCGGCGTCGGCCAGGATCTCCAGCTTCTGCTGAACGGTCATCATCGGCGCAATCCCATTGCACCTTTGATGCTACATGCGGCAGCGAACAGACAGCGAAAAAATATGGCTTTGCTTTGTGGAAATTCAGTGCCCCACGGGGCTGTCCGGGTAAATTCGGATGTCGCCCAGGCCACGGTAGCGCTCGGCGTAGTCCATACCGTAGCCTACGACGAAGCGGTTAGGGATCTGGAAGCAGACGTAGTCGGCTTCGATGGGAACGAGACGGCGCTCCGGTTTGTCCAGACAGGTCGCGATCTTGAGGGATGCGGGTCTGTGCTGCAACATGAGCTGACGCAGATAGCTGAGCGTGAGACCGGTGTCCAGGATGTCCTCAACGAGGATGACGTGACGGCCTTCGATGGGGTTGTCGATGTCCTTGATGAGCTTAACGGCCCCGGAGGATACACGCGCCCGGCCGTAGCTGGAGACAGCTACGAAGTCGAAGGTATTATCCACGGTAATAGAGCGTGCAAGGTCGGCAAGGAAGATGGCCGCCCCCTTCAGGACGCCGATGAGGACGACCGACTGACCGGCGTACTCGGTACTGATCTGCTGACCGATCTCCCCGACGCGCGCGGTGATTTGCCGGTTTGAGAAGAGAACATCCATCGTCCCGGGGGCTACAAACTCTGGTAGTGCAACTGCGGACATGCGGGTAGGGTAGCGCGAAATGGCCCCGCTTTGCGTGCCCGGCGCAAGGAAATCGTGGGTACCGGGTGAGGCCGGCGCATCGCGGCTCCACCGCAGGTAATGATCGGTGGGCAATGGCATACTGAGAGGGATGTATCCGTTCCTCAATCTCGGGTTTGCGCACGTGGGGACCTTTGGGCTGCTGCTTTGGCTGGCTGCCGTTTGCGGAACGGTTGTGCTGCATCGCAACTTCCTGCGCGGGGGCGTGGACGCGGATGCGCTGAATGTTGTGGTGTTTACGGTGGTTGCCGGCATCGTCGGCGCGAAGCTGTGGCACGAGTTGCAGAACACGCGGGAGCTTGCGCTGGCCTGGCATCAGATCGTTCTACCCGGATGGGGTCATCCGACGACGGTGTTGTTGGGATTTCTTGAGTGGTTCAAGGCCGGCTTTGCCTGGTTCGGTGGACTCGCGGCGGGCGTGGCCACACTGATTGCCCAAGGCATGTCGTTGCGGCTCAACGGGCTGGCCGGCGGCAAGGCGGCTTTGCGGATGCTGGATCTGGCCGCCCCGGCGACCGCGATCGGCTATGGCGTGGGGCGGATCGGCTGCCTGACCTCGGGTGATGGCGACTACGGCATCAATACGACGCTGCCCTGGGGTGTGCACATGGCGAAAAATGCGCTGGTACCGCCCAATCCGCCGGACGCGTTGGTACAGCCGACGCCGGTCTATGAGCTGCTGTATTCGCTGCTGATCGGGTGGTGGCTCTGGAAGCGCGGCAGCAAACCGATGCCGCTGGGGTTTCTTACCGGGGAATACCTGGTGCTCAGTGGGGTGGGGCGGTTTCTGGTCGAATTTGTGCGGTTGAACCCGCGGCTCTACTGGGGCATGTCGAATGCGCAGGTAGCGGCGCTGGGGAGTGTGGCGGTAGGTGCGGGAATAATGCTGGTGACGCGCCGGAATGCGGCGGTGACTGCGGAGCCTGTGGCGCCGCGGATGGCCGCGACGGCCTAGCTTGCACACAAACTGCCCGTGATGTTAGTGAAATGCCGGTATCGGGACAGTATGGAGGAGCTTCATGGCGAGTCTTCCCAAGAGCAATCTGAAAACGAGCGATACACAACGAAGCCTGGACTGGATCAGGCCGCTGCCGAGCTTTACAACATAGTCGAATCCCATTTCGATGACCTTGGCTTGACCGAAGGGAAGCGCGATCAGTGGTATACCAGCCTTGCGAATCGGCTGGGTGCTAGCGATTCATCTCTTGCCAAAGCTGGATTGCGGCCAGGTACCCTGGATGATCCGGTGTAAGGTTTAACGTTTCCGCAGATCCTCGATGAACTCCTGTTCTGTCTTCCGATCCAGGGCTCGTTGCAGCAACAGCTTTCTCTGTTGCTCTTTTTCTTTTACTTCTGACTTGTGTAGGCGCGGTCCTGATTTGCTGTATTCGTCCACAGATGAAATTCCTACTTAGTTAATACTCGTCGGCGCGAAGAAGCACGCAATTCCCAATTATCTATAGACGTTTCAGGTACTCTCGCGCCTGCTCCAACTCCGGAAAGAGCCGTTCTTCCGCCTGAAAGGCGCGGGAGTGGACGCAGCGTCGGCCGCCGCGGATCGCTACGGGATGCTTCAAGTGCAGCATCTCGTGGTAGAGCAGGTATTCGATCGCGCAGCGCGGCGTATTGGGACGGTCAAAGACACGGCTGACCACGATGGTGTTATGCGCGGCGTCGTAGTGGCCCAGCATGCGGCGTGCGGCGTGCTCGCTCCAGGTAAGGACGGGACGGCCCAGCAGACCGTGGAAGAAGCGCCGGTTGACGGCCTCGAAGACCTCGTTCAGGTCGTAATGCCGGCCCTGCGGCGTGCTGATGCGCTTGCGGCCGCGCGTCTGGCGGATGCGTTCGGCCTGCCGCGCGACGGGCTCAGACTGCGTATAGAGGCGGTAGCGGTCCGAATGGACCGGTTCCACGGGTTTGCGATACAGCTTGGCGAGCAGGATGTGCGCGATGGCACGGTGCACGCCTTCCGGCGCATGTTCAAGCAGATCCGAGAGCCGGACGATCAGCTGGCCTTCACGCAGGCGGATGGTGGTGTTCAGGCTGGTAAAACGCCGAAACCGGACATCGAGGGGAGGCATCGGCGCCCGGGGACGCAGGGTCCGGTATTCCTCATGGAAGATGGTCAGCAGGGCAGGACTGGCAGTGGGCAGGGCAGACGGCGACACGCATCGTCAGCGTAACACGCTCTCCCGCGACGAGGGGCTCCGGGTTACCCGCCGCCTCACTCGGGTGGACCTTCGCTGTTGCGCACGGCGTGGGGGTCCGCATTGCGCTTCTTCTCTTCGGCAGCGGCTTCGGGGTGCGCCTTGAAATACGCCTCCAGATCGGTCCCGAGCGACTCGGCCAGGCCGCGCGTGTCCTTCACATCGTCGAGGGCGATGCGCCGCACCACGTTGTAGCTTTCGTCTTCGCCCGCGGTGCGCAGCGCCGTGGACCAGCGCTCGGTGGCCTCGATCAGCTTGGGCAGAGCCTTGCGCACGTCGCGATGGCGCCGGCTGTAGTCGTCGAGGTTGTCGTTGAGCTCGTCGGTGATGGCCCCGAACTGTTCGAGCACGTCATGCATCTCGCCGGGGAAATCCGTATGGCGGCGGCGCTTGGCGAGCAGATCCTCCAACCGTTTTTCGCGGCTGTTCAGGATATCGGTGAATAGCTTGATGCGGTCGGCAGGGGCAAAGGCGGTATCCCGCAGCTGATCTACCTCGCGCTGGCTCAGGGCGTCCTCGCCCTTCTGCGCCGCCATGCACGACGGTGCGATGAAGGCCAGCAGGGCCAAGGCAGGCAGGAGGGAGCGTACGGTCATGAGGTCCGCCTAGTGGGCGAAGACAGCCGCAAGCAGATCGTCGTGCACGCTGCTCACGTGGCGCAGCACCGCCTGCATGGTTTCGTGCTGTTCCTGTGGAGAGACGCGCAGCATGTCGGAGAGACGATGGACCGAGTGCTCAAGCAACAGCTCCGCATTTTTCAGGCGCTTGGAGTCGCGCTGGATGGTCTCTTTCAGGTGTACTGCGCTTGTATCCGCGTGCTGCATGGCCGTGGCGGCGGCTTCGGTGTCCCCGGCGGCTAGGCTGCGGCCGGCGAACTCGGTCCACTCGTGCAGCAGCTCCGTGTAGAGAAAACAGCGTTCGCGCGGCTCGGCCTGCGCCGCCCTGGTCTCCATCGCGGCAAGCATCGCGGTATCCAGGAGGGGTTCGTCGATGCTGACGAAGGGTGTGGGGCCAGGTGCGAGCTTCGGACTCAGCGCGTGCAGTGGAGACGTGCCCGAAGAAAAGAAGAAAAGCGTTCCCACAGCCAAGGCATGATGAAAACGCAACGTGTGACTCATAAGCGCACCTCGTGAGTGCCGCCGTACCTAGTGTTCGTGTTCCAAAGTGACCAGCCGGTGACGGGCTTCAAACTCCTCATCCGGGAGCTTGCCGTTCGCCATGGCCAGAAAAGCCCGATAACTCCCTTCGGCCTGCTTGACCTGGTGCAGCGTATCTTGCGCCGTCGCCTCAAGGAAAAGGGAAGCCGGTGAGTTGGGTAACACTGTAGCGCGCGCGGTAAGCGCTTGCAATGCCACCTTTGGATTATGGTTGCGTGAGGCTGCAAAGGCTAAATGTCCCGCCGTTTCACCCCAGGCCGCATCATCGTGAAACGCGTCGCGGAGCGCAAAAGCTCTTGTGAGGACGGTCTCCGCCTCGGCAAATTTTTGCTGGCGGACGAGGGCGCTGCCCAGCTCGTCGAGCAGCTGCGGGTTCTGCGGGTCAGCCGTCACGAGTGACTCATAGAGCGGCTGCGCGCCTGCGGCGTCGCCGGAGACGAGCTTCAGGTGCGCGAGTAGGCGGGTGAGGCCGGGGTCGACGGCAGCTTTAACATCCGCCGAGCGCAGCTGGGTGAGCAACGCGATGGCCTCCGCCGTTTTATCTCCAGCGGCATCGAGGGCCGCCATACGAGCCGTGAGCTGTGGATCGCCGGGATGCGCGGCGAGGGCCGGGCGCAGCAGGGAGTCGGCCTCGGCCAGCTTGCCCTGCGTTTGCAGCAGGCCGGCAAGCCCGGCCACGGCTTCGGGATTGCCGGAGTCCTGCGCCAGAACACGACGATAGGCGGCTTCGGCGTCCGCGGCGTTGCCGGTACGGCGAGCCAGGCTGGCGCTTAATTCGGCATCCTCGGGCTGCTCGCCGGTCAACTGCGTGGCGCGCAGCAGGTCGTCCACCGCCGCCTGAGGATTGGCTGTCTCGTCCAATCGGGCCAGAGCACGCAAGGCCCGCGCGCGCAGCGCGGGCGGGGCGGAGGCGAGATGCGCGGCGGCTTCAAGCGGCGGGTGCGCCTGCTCGGGATGGCCGAGACGCGCCTCCAGCAGGCCGAGCGCGACACGAGGCTCGGCCAGGGTGGGATCGGCGGCGACCGCGGCGGTGTAGGCCCCCACGGCGGCCTCGTTTTCGTCGTTGTGCTCCTCGGTGAAGCCGAGATCGAACTGCAGCCGGGCGTCGCCGGGGTTGGCGGCGGTGAGCGCTTTCAAGAGCGGCTCGGCTGCCTTGTAGTCACCCTTTTCGAGTAAAACCTCCGCTTGCTGAAAGCGCTCGGATGGCACGTTGGGCTGGGCCGCGGTGTTTGCCTGCTGCTGCTGACCCCCCGCACTGTGAGGATTGACGGCCAAAGCCAGCAGCAGGAGCACGCAGGCGCCCGGTGTAACGCGTTCGCGGCAGGTCATGCGGTTTGCCCGGCAGGTAATGTGTCCGTAGCCGCGTCTTGAGCCATATCCGCGCGTGGCCCGTGGAGAACGGTGCGGAGCCAAAGACCGGTGTGCGAGCCGGGCACCTCGGCGATCTGCTCCGGGGTACCGACGGCGACGACCTCGCCGCCGCCCGAGCCACCCTCCGGGCCCATGTCGATGACCCAATCGGCGCTCTTGATCATGTCCAGGTTGTGTTCGATGACCAGCAGGGAGCCTCCGCCGTCTACGAGCTTGCGCAAGGCACCGAGCAGACGGCTGACATCCTCGAAGTGCAGCCCGGTGGTCGGCTCGTCAAGGATGTAGAGGATACGGCTGGCAGCCCGCTTGGCGGCAGGATCGCGCGCGGTGGCGGCCGAGGAACCCCGCACCGTGGCGAGATGCTGCGCGAGCTTGACACGCTGCGCTTCACCGCCGGAGAGCGTGGTGGCGCTTTGGCCGAGGCGCAGGTAGCCGAGGCCGACCTCGTCCAGCACGGCGAGTTTATCGACGATCTTGGGATGGCCGGCGAAGAAACTCACCGCCTCGCGCACGGTAAGGCCGAGCACGTCGTGAATGCTTTTGCCCTTGTACTTGATGTCCAGGATGGCGGTCTTATAACGCGTGCCGTTGCACTCCTCACACGGCAGCTCCACGTCGGCGAGGAACTGCATTTCGACCGTGACGGTGCCGTCCCCCTCGCAGACATCGCAGCGGCCGCCGGGAACGTTGAAGGAGAACGAGCCGGCGGTGAAGTTTTTGCGTTTGGCGTCAGGTTGCGCGGCAAAGAGCTCGCGGATGGGGTCGAAGGCCTTGGTGTAGGTGACTGGGTTCGAGCGCGGGGTGCGGCCGATAGGCGATTGATCGACCAGAACGACGTCATTGAGGTATTGCGCGCCGGAAAATTCGCGATACAGGTGCGCGGGTAGGGACAGGTCGCCGCCTTCCCCCTGGCCGAGCGCGCCCACGAGCGCGCGGTAGAGCACCTGGTGAATCAGTGTGGATTTGCCCGAGCCGGAAACGCCGGTGACACAGCAGAGCAGGCCGAGCGGGATTTCGACATCGACGCCGCGCAGGTTGTGCTCGCGCGCGCCGCGCAGGACCAGCTTTTCGCGGCCGGGCTCTCTGCGGTGCGCGGGCACGGGAATCTCATTGCGGCCGGAGAGGTAGCGGCCGGTGAGCGAGTTGGGGTTATGTTCGAGCTCCGCGACAGTGCCCGCAGCCATCAGCCGGCCGCCGAGCTCGCCCGCCCCGGGACCCATATCGAGCAGACGGTCGGCGGCGCGGATGACCTCGGGGTCGTGCTCGACGACGAGAATGGTGTTGCCGAGATCGCGAAGGTCCTCGAGGATGCGGATGAGCTTGGCGGTGTCACGCGGGTGGAGGCCGATCGAAGGCTCATCCAGCACGTAAAGCGCGCCCACGAGGCGGGAGCCGAGCGAGGTGGCGAGCTGAATGCGCTGCGATTCACCGCCGGAGAGCGTGGAGCTGAGGCGGTCGAGGGTAAGGTACTCGAGGCCGACCTGCTGCAGGAAGCCGATGCGTTCGCGGACCTCCTCGAGGATCTTGCCGGCGATCTCCTCCTGCGCGGGCGAGAGCTGGAGGGCGTTGAAGAAGGCCAGCGCGGCTGTGATGGTCAGGGCGCAGGCCTCGCAGATGTTCTGACCGTTGAGGAGCACGGCGCGGGCCTCCGCGCGCAGACGCTGGCCGCGGCAGTCGGGGCAGGGCGCGTAGCCGCGGTACTTGGAGAGAAAGACGCGGACGTGCAGCTTGTACTTCTTGCGGTCGAGGTCGGCGAAGAAACCGCGGATGCCGGGCCAGCTCCCCGGGCCGGAGGCGCGGCCGTTCCACAGGAACTTCTGCTGCGCGTCGGTGAGATCGAACCAGGGAACATCCGTGCGGATACCCTCGGCTTTGGCCGCGCGCTTCATGTCAGCGTGCCAGGGTAAGCGATAGGCAGGTTTTGTCCAGGGGTCGATTGCGCCGTCGTCCAAGGTCTTGGATCGGTCCGGAATGATGAGGTTGGGATCGAAGTCGATGGTGTTGCCGAAGCCCTGGCAGCGCGGGCAGGCACCGAAGGGATTATTGAAGGAGAACAGGCGCGGTTCGGGCTCGCGATAGTGGCGGTGGCAGGTCTCGCACTCAAACGCGACGGAGAAGCGAAAGGTTTCGGGAGCCGGTTTGGTGTCGTCATCGGCCGTACGTGGGACGGTGCGGAAGACGATTTCGCCGGATTCGCGGTAGCCGGTCTCGATGGCGTCCACGAGGCGTGAACGCACGTCCGGCGAGAGCGCGAGCCGGTCGCCGAGGACGTAGATGGGACGTGCCGACAATGGTTTGGTGGCGGTAGCGGCCTTGAAGTCGAGCTCCAGGAGGGATTCGGGGGTTGAAAACTCAACGAGACGGCCCGGGCCGTCGAGGTCTTCTGCTTCGGCCTGCCATAACCGGTTGAACCCACGGCGGCGCAGCTCGGCGAGGCGCTCCTTCAGGGTATCGGTGAGCGCCTCAAAGCTCTGCCTGGAGGCGGGCACGTCTTTTTCAGTGTCTTTTTTTGCGGCGCGCTTTGGTGGCTTAGGAGTAGGCTCGGATGCTTCGGTTTCGGCGGTGAGCGGCCCTTGCAGGGGCTCGAACTTGATCTCGCGCCGCAGGATCGGGAACAGCGCGTAGAGCCGCGTAGCCTCCGGCAGCGCAAAGAGCCGGCCGACGATCTCGTCCACCGAATCGCGCCGCACCACGCCGCCGCAATGCAGGCAGGTCACGGTGCCGCAGCGCGCGTAGAGCAGGCGCAGGTAGTCGAAGATCTCTGTAGCGGTGGCAACCGTCGAGCGCGGGTTGCGGGTCTGGTTCTTTTGCCGGATGGCGATGGCTGGCGCGAGGCCGTCCATAAACTCGACATCGGGCTTTTCGATGCGCTCCAAAAACTGGCGCGCATAGGCGGAGAGCGACTCCACATAGCGGCGCTGGCCTTCGGCGTAGACGGTGTCAAAGGCGAGCGAGCTTTTGCCCGAGCCGGAGACGCCGGAGACAACGGTCAGGGCGTTGTGCGGAATGTCGACATCTACGCCCTTGAGGTTGTGCGTGCGCGCGCCGCGGATGGTGATTTGCGTGGCGGCGGTCGTGGCTGGGACGGGAGCCGGGGTCATTTCGTTTTGGACAGCTTCAGCGATCATGCGGGCAAATAGGGAATGGATCAGGCAATGACTTCGGTGGAGGGTTGCGGGCGCAGGACCTCCAGCATGAGCAGGCATGCGCCGATCACGATGCAGGAGTCGGCGACGTTGAAGTCGGGCCAGTGGTAGTGAACGATACGAACTTCGAGGAAGTCGATGACGTGGTGCAGCTTCACGCGGTCATACAGGTTACCGAGCGCGCCGCCGAGGATGAAGGCGAAGGCGATCGTGGAGGCGCTGAGGCGGCGGCCGGTTTTAAAGAGAAACCCGAGCACGACCGCAATCTCGACGCAGGCCACGCCGATCAGGAAAAAGCGCACGGTGTTCGGCGAACGCACACCTTCAAACAGGCTGAAGGCCGCTCCGGTATTGAGCACGTGGGTCAGGCGGAAGACGCCGGGGATGACGGGGATGGCCTCCCCGACAGGGATGTGCGCGTGCACCCAGAGTTTGCTGAGGCGGTCGGCGAGGATGACCAGCAGGGCGATGAGGAATGCGAGCGGCCGCGCGTCGCGCGCTGGGGAGGCATCGCGGAAGGGAGCCATGCTAAGCGGCCTCCTCTGAGGCTGGAGGGAAGCCGATGGCGTCGAGCGCGTCGGCACAACGGGCGCATACCGCGGGCCAGCGGCCGTCCGCGCCGACATCGGGGACGACGCGCCAGCAACGGGCGCATTTTTGGCCCTCGGCGGGCTTGGCGGTGATGTCAAGCGTATCGGGAAAGCCAACGTTCTGCATCCCGGCTAGCTTTATCGAAGATACGTTGAAGAATTCTGCCAAGTCGTTGCCGTAGCGCTGCAGAAGTTCGAAGTCAGAGTTATCAACTCTGTTTGGAACGTCGATCGACACCTGGGCGTCAAGCGATTTTCCGATGACCTTATTGAGGCGCAAGGCTTCAAGTTGGACGTTCACCGACTCGCGTATGCGTAGCAGGCGTTCCCAATCAGCCTCGAGACTCGCAACCGAACCCGGCACGATGTCGGTGAGATCGGGAAACAGCGCCAGATGCACGCTGGCGGGGCGGTCGGCGATCTCAGGCAGATAACCCCAGACCTCGTCCGCCGTGAAGCTGAGGATGGGGGCGATCAGGCGGGTGAGGGCTTCGACGATGCGCCACATGGCGGTCTGCGCGGAGCGGCGGGCGGGATCGTTGGGGGCGAGGGTATAGAGGCGATCCTTGGTTACGTCCAGATACAGCGCCGAAAGGTCCGTATTGGTGAATTCGTTCAGGGCCGCGTAGGCGCGATGAAACTCGAAGACGTCATAGGCGGAGCGCATGGCGGCGTCGAGCGCGGCCGTGCGGGCGAGGATATAGCGGTCGAAGGGCTGCATCCCGGCCCAGGGAACGGCGTTCGTTGCGGGCGAGAAGTCGTGCAAATTTGAGAGTAGAAAGCGCAGCGTGTTGCGCAGTTTGCGGTAGTTTTCGCTGACGCGCGTCATCAGGCGCTCAGAGGCGGCAACGTCCTCGCGGAAATCGACCGAGGCGACCCACAGGCGAATGATCTCGCCGCCCATCTGATCCGCGACCTTGACCGGATCGACGCCGTTGCCGAGGGATTTCGAAAAGGCGCGGCCCTGCTCATCGAGCGTCCAGCCGGAGGTGGCGACCATCCGGTACGGCGCTTGATCCTTGAGGGCGACGGCCGAGAGCAGGGAGGAGTGGAACCAGCCGCGGTGCTGATCGCCGCCCTCGGTGTAGAGGTCGGCGGGGAAGCCGAGGTCGGGGTCGGCCACGAGCACGGCGTTCCAGCTGGCGCCGGACTCGAACCAGACGTCGAGGATATCCATCTCCTTGCGAAAGGCGGTGCCGCCGCAGACGGGGCAGGCTGTGCCGGCGGGCAACAGTTCGGCAGCCGCGTGCCGATACCAGGCATCGGCTCCCTCGCGGGTGAAGCGCTCGACGACGCTCCTGTTGATTCCCTCATCGTTCAGCGGCTCGTGGCACTGTTCACACAGGAAAACCGCGATGGGAACGCCCCAGAGGCGCTGGCGGCTGATGCACCAGTCGGGACGGGTAGTGATCATGTTCGAGATGCGCTCCTGGCCCCAGGACGGGTCCCAGGTGACGCGCTTGATCTCGTCCAGGGCGCGTTCGCGAAAAGTGGCCTGGGGTGAGTCCTCCTTGGTCGAGAGCACGGGAGTTTCCATGCGGATAAACCACTGCTCGGTGGCGCGGAAGATGAGCGGCTTATGACAGCGCCAGCAGTGCGGATATTGGTGCACCAGGTCGTGGGCACCCATCAGCGCCTCGCGGTCGCGCAGCAACTGCTTGATGGGAGCATTGGCCTTGTGGACCTGGAGACCGTCGTACGCGGGCAGGCCATTGCGCAGCTTACCCTGTGCGTCCACATCGCAGGTCAGGCGCAGATCGTACTTTTGACCCGTGGCGAAGTCGTCCGGGCCATGCGCGGGCGCGGTGTGCACGGCACCGGTGCCCTGGTCGGTGGTGACGTAGTCGGCCATCACGCCCAGAATTTCCCGGTCCAGAAAGGGATGCTGAAAGATGGCGCGATCGAGTTTCGCGCCGGGAAAGGTGGCAATGGGCTGGGCCAGGGCAAGATCCCCCAGCTCGGTGCAGGCCTCCATGACCTGCGGCGCGAGCTGCAGGGCGACGATGTAGACCGAGGCGCCGTCGTCGAGCGCGACGTAGTCGATCTCGGGGTTGAACGCGACGGCGAGCGAGGCGGGCAGCGTCCACGGCGTGGTGGTCCAGATGATCGTGTAGACCGCTTTGCCTTCGGACTGCAAATCGGCGAGGCGAGGATCGATCTTCGCGGGATTGCCCGTCAGCCTGTAGCGCACGTAAACGCTGGGGGAGGTGTGAGTTTCGTATTCGACCTCGGCCTCGGCGAGCGCGGTGCGGTCATGGGAGCACCAGTAGACCGGCTTCAGCCCCTTGTAAACGAAGCCCTTTTCGTAGAAACCGTAGAAGGTCTCGAGGATCTTGGCCTCATAGCCAAAGTCCATCGTCTGGTAGGGCCTGTTCCATCGGCCGAAGACGCCGAGACGCTTGAACTGGGAGCGCTGCAGGTCGATGAACCTGGCGGCGTAGGCGCGGCAGGCCTCGCGGACGGCGACAGGGTCCATTTCGAGCTTTTTGCCGCCGAGCTGTTCGTCCACCTTGATTTCGATGGGCAGCCCGTGGCAGTCCCAACCGGGCACATAGGGTGCGTCGAAGCCGGCCATGGTGCGGGTCTTGACGACGAAGTCCTTGATGCATTTATTCAGCGCATGGCCAAGATGGATGGCGCCGTTGGCATAGGGTGGGCCGTCGTGGAGGATATATTTGGGCGCGCCGGCGCGCTCCCGGCGAATCTGCCCATAGAGGTCCATGGCCTCCCAGGCGGCTAGACGCGCGGGCTCGTTGGCCGGCAGGTTGGCCTTCATGGGGAACGCGGTCCGGGGCAGGTTCAGCGTGTCCTTCAACGTTCTCAGGGTCTTCGGGGTCTCGGTCTTGACCTTGGGTTCGGACACGGGATGGGCGGTACCGGTTTGCTGCATGCGCTCTCCTGGCCGGGGCGATCGCGGCACGGAACGCCCGGCCCCCAGCCAAACTTCGATTTTAGCCTCGATGCAGCCCGCGTGTATGCAGCCTGTGGGAGGAATCGGCGACCTCCGCCCTCGGACTTGGAACTCGGGACTTTGGCCAAGTGCAAACGAACGTAATGGGCGATCGGAAGAGACCTGAGACGTCCAGCCCCCTTCCTGCGTCTAAACTAGTGCACGAACGGCGTAGTGCGCATCCTCCTTTGGTAGTGGAGAGAGGGCCACCCACGACGGTGCATTGGACCTATGGCCGCAGGCGACAACCTCCATCCTGATCTCCGCCCCGCATTCATTCCTCCAGCGACGCGTACCATGTTCGCGACGGCCGGCGGGATCAAAGCGCCACGCTCACAGGCCTCCGTGTGGACCGCGGTGGCGGTGCACGCGGTGGTGATCGCGCTGATCGCCTGGCTGGTGGCCACGCAGGTGCACTTGGCACAGGTTGTACCGCAACAGACCGCGGTGGTGAACCTGCCCGACCTGGAAGCGCCGCCCCCGCCCCCGCCCCCGGTGGCTCCTGCGGCACAACAGATGCATGGTGGCGGCGGACAGCATGATGTCGCGCCCCCGACCCAGGGGCATCTGCCGAAGTTTTCTCCGGAGCAGATTGTTCCGCCCAAGGCCCCCCCGGTGAACGCACCCAAGCTGGCCGTGGAGCCGACCGTAAACGTGCAGCAGAATTTGAAGCTGGCAGACAATAATATGCCGGACCTCGGTCTGCCGAACTCCGGCTTGAAGGGGGTTTCGCCCTCCTTCGGTACAGGTTCCGGCACAGGCATCGGCAGCGGTCGCGGCAATGGCATTGGGCCGGGTAGCGGCGGCGGTACGGGAGGCGGGGTGTATCAGGTGGGCGGCTCGGTGCGTGCGCCGGTGCTGACCTACTCCGTCGATCCAGAGTTTTCCGAGGAGGCCCGCAAGGCCAAGTTCTCCGGCAATGTGCAG
Organism: uncultured Bryocella sp.; assembly: GCA_964242585.1. Lineage (GTDB taxonomy): Bacteria > Acidobacteriota > Terriglobia > Terriglobales > Acidobacteriaceae > Granulicella. Next base: position 11,910 of record CAXTBJ010000049.1, on the reverse strand, counting down.
GTGGCCCTGATTGTCGACGAGGGCGGCCGGCCGAAGAATATCCGCGTGGAGCGCGGCGTAGGCATGGGGCTGGATGAGAAGGCTGTGGAGGCGGTGCGGCAGTACAAGTTCAAGCCGGCCATGAAGGATGGACGGCCTGTGCCGGTGGAGTTGTATATCGAGGTAAACTTCCAGATCTTCTAAGTGCAATTTGCGCGTGATTGTGGCTGTAATCGGTAGAAACGCAGATTCCCTTCGGGAATGACAAGAAGAAAGCCGGAGGGGGCCGAAGATCCCAAGTAAGGTGCTCTCGAATAGCTTTACTCATGGCCATTTCTTATCTAGGTTGCAGTGCTGTACTCACCTCATCGAAGGTTAGGTTTTCGGCGGGGCTGCCGGTCTGCTCGCACCAGCGCAGGAACAGGGCGCCGTAACTTTCCGTGGTGACCCGTTCGCGGCTCACATGCAGTTGTCCCAGCATGGATTCAATCCAGGCTGGTTCGCCTTCGAGCTCCGCCCAGGTGCCGATGGGGGTCTCGTCAAGCACAAGGTGGCCGCCCTCGGGGCTGTCCCATTCAGTACGAAACTTTTCGTAGCGGAAGACCGGTTGATAGCCAAGTTGGGCGAAGACCTCGGCCAGCGCGTCGCCGTCCTCGACGACGGTTTCGGTCTCGATACGGGTTTTGTAGCGCGTATCGCCGTTGTCATCCGCGGCCACCCGCTTGTGGGTCAGCAGACAGATGCCGATGTAGTGGCGCAGGCGCAGAAGCTGGCGCTTCGCGCGCAGATCGCGGCCCGGGGTGTCATACAGGGTGTTGGATTCGAAGCTCCGCTCGGTGCGCAGGGACAGAGCGAGTCGCCGGACGGCGAGACGAAAGGCTGCGGTGTCGTCAATGGAGAACTTGAGCTCTGTTTCAGGCGCCTGCATGGGGCCAGTATAGGGGTATGCGGGTGCACGTCGCGGGGCGCGGTGGCGAAACGCCCAGCACGGAACGCCGAGAGGTGGAGGGTGCTGCAGCTCCCTTAGGATGAGACCATGACGGCTACCCTGCATCTCCGCGCCGAGCATCCCGGTGACCTCCAGCGGGCGGCGGAGATTTTGCGCGGCGGCGGCCTGGTCGCGTTTCCGACTGAAACGGTTTACGGGCTTGGAGCGAACGCGCTATCGGCAGAGGCAATCTTACGGATCTTTGACGCCAAGGGGAGGCCCCCTTGGGACCCGCTGATCGTCCATCTCGCGCAGTTTGAGCAGCTTGCAGAGCTGGCCCATATTCCTGAAGAGATAGAAGAACAGGTGCGGGCTTTGGCCGGAGCGTTCTGGCCGGGGCCTCTGACACTCCTGCTGCCCAGAGTAGCGGCTGTACCGAATGCGGTCACCGCCGGCCGGCCGTTGGTCGGGCTGCGGGTACCTGCTCATCCCGTGGCGCAGGCGCTTCTGCGGGCGGCGGGATTGCCGATCGCGGCTCCGAGCGCCAATCGCTTTGGACATGTGAGCCCGACGACGGCAAGGCATGTGCTAGACGATTTGGATGGCCGGATCGACGCGGTTTTGGACGGCGGAGCGGCTTCGGTTGGGGTAGAATCGACGGTTCTCGACCCGGCTCCGACGCCGATGGTGATCTATCGCGCGGGTGCCGTGACGGCGGAGACGATTGCGCGGGTGACCGGGGTGGAGGTGCAGCTATTCCATGCGGTTCCGCACGGAGGTGAGCTTGCTGACCCGCCCTCGCTACCCTCGCCGGGGGTGGGGCTGCGCCATTATGCTCCGGAGATGACCTTGGTGCTCAGCGGCCCCACCCAGGATGCGTTGCAGGCCGCCGGGGACCTGATGCGATCACGGGGTGAGCGCGTGTGTGTGCTGTTGCCGGCGGATTGGCTGCTGAACGAGGGGGCCGGGATGCAAACTCTCGCGTGGGGCCGATGGGCTGAGCCGGAGTCGCTGGCCGCGGGGCTATTTGGGGCGTTGCGGTCGGCGGAGCAAACTCGGGCTACGGTGATCCTATGCCCGTTGCCGGAGGTGGGCGGGCTCCGGGATGCTTTGCGCGATCGGCTGCTGAAGGCTGCGAAGCCTCAGTGAATTTGGGTGCGCTGGTGCGATCCGCGGGTGCGGTTTGGGCAGCCATGTTGCGCTTACTTTGACGGAATGTTTACTGGGAGAACACAGATTCCCTTCGGGAATGACAATAAAAGGGCAATCGCTACGCTTGCGGCGATTCATGGTTGTTCTACTTCATGACGGTGCCGGGAGCGTGGGCGTCGCTGGTCTTGAAGAGGTATTTGAGCGCGCTTTTATAAACCAGGACACGGTGACGACCGGTGCGGATCTTGATGGCGCAGCGGTCATACCATTCGAGCGTGCCATGGAGTTCCTCACCGTCCTCAAGCACAAAGGTCATCTCCGTGCCCTGCTGGATCTGTTTCTGGAAGTAAAACGCCTCGGCGTGCGAGCTTTCTGGGACGCCGTGCGTATCCGAAAGCAGAGCGTGGGATAGCGGATCGCCGGCGTGAAGTCGATCGCGGCGGCGCTCAGCGACGTTCAGAATAGGGCGTATCAGTTTGCGCATGCCGCTGAACGATTCGGGATCGTTGCGACGCTCGTTGGCTCCAGCCAAAACAGGCTCCAATCTGTGGTGCGATTCTGTGATGCGATTCTGTGGTGCGATGTTGAGTTCAATATGGTCAACAGGGAAGAGAGGCAGGCACGCTCCACCGCAGGGGTGAAATGGCGGACGCCGGCTGAAAGTGATCTGCAGTTTTGGATGCGGTTTGCGACCCCGGGAGCCCAGAGGGCGGCAAAAGAATCAAGCGCAAGCGCGGCTAGGCCGATGTAAGGCTGAGCGCAAGCGCTTCGAGACTCAGCGCGCGCAGCACGTTGCGCCGCATCCCGGAGCGCACCGCGTCCAGGCCGCGCACGGCGGATTCGAGTGCCGAGAGGTCCATTGCCTCGGCGAGCCGCGCCAACTCGGGCTGTAGATCGATATTACGCACCTGCGCCGGGGCACCGTTGCGGAGCAGCAGAACATCTTCCAGCAGGCGGGCGAGCGCACCGAGCAGGGCCTCGAGCTTTACCTGGCCGTCGGCGCCCGCGCGGTAGCCCTCCGTCATGCGAAACAGCGGGGCGTGGTCGTGGGTAACTTCCAGCTGGCGCAGCAGGATGAGGGCGTCGGCGCGAGCTGCCAGGTAGGCGGGCAGATCGAAGCCGAGAGCGCGGCCGGGAGCGCCTTCACTCAGCCTCCCTATGAGCGCGCTCTCTCTTTGGCTCAGCTGCGGGCGCTGCTCGGCGAGCAGGGCCTCGACCGCACCCGGTGCCAGCGAACGGAGGTGTACAACGGCGCAGCGGGAGCGGATGGTGGGCAGCAGATCGCCGATATTTTCGGCCAGCAGTATCAGGTAGACCCGCTCCGGCGGCTCCTCCAGCAGCTTCAGTAAGGAGTTCGCGGCTTCCTTCATGAAGGCCGATGAGGTGAGGAGGAAGACACGCGCGGGCGCTTCGGTGGGCACGTACTGCGCCCGGGCGATCAGCGTGCGGATCTGGCCGAGCTTGATGAGCAGCTGCGGCGGGTCAGGGGGGACGATCAGGACATCCGGGTGGGTCTGGACGAGGATGCGGGTGTCCTTCTTGTCGGTCTCGCGCATCTCTTCACGGGCAGCGACGGCCTCGGCGACGCGGGTGGGAAGGTCCGCGGCTTCCAGGATGCGGATGCAATGGCGGCAGACGCCGCAGAAGGAGGCTAACGGCCGGCCGTTGAGGTCCGCATCGGGTCCGGCACCTGGGTCTGGGTCGCGCGGCTGGCGCTCGCACTCAAGCGCCATGGTGAGCAGCAGGGCGAGGGTGTATTTGCCGACGCCGGCGGAGCCGCTGAGAATGAGCGAGTGCGGCAGGCGGCCGGCGGCAATCGCGGCGCGCAGGTCTGTCACCATGTTCGTGTTGCCGAGAAAGTGCGCAAAGCTGGCGGGAGGCCTCACACCGCAAGGGTACCCGATTGCCCCGTACCCGTCGCCGCCGCAATCCGCCAGCAGCAGCAGCTCTCGCGAGGCAGCAGGTGTGGCAGTTGCGCTCTCGCCCGCGGTTCTCCTCTCAGGACAGGAAGAATCGCTGCAGCACGGCGGCAAGGATCTGCCCGGCGATGGCCTCAATAGAGGCATCCTCGCGAAAGGCGAGCACACGTCCGGGCTCCCGTTCGGCGATGGCTTCATATTGCGCGTAAATGCGCTCGTAGAAGATGTCGTCCTCCCGTTCGAAGCGATTTTCATCGGTGCCAGCGGTTGCGATGGCGTGACGGTTGCGGCGGCGGGCACGGCGCAGGGAGGCGACGAGCGGCGGCAAGAGAAGGAGGGTGAGGTCGGGCTGAAAGCCGGAGCAGATCGCCGCGTGGGTCTGGCGCACGCGCTCGGAGCCGAGACCCCGCCCCGCTCCCTGGTAGGCCTCCGAGGAGTCCGTGTAGCGGTCGCAGAGCACGACCGAACCCGCGGCCAGCGCGGGACGGATCACCTGGGCGAGCGATTGGGCGCGGTCGGCGAACATCAGGGCGAGCTCGGCTTCAGGCGCGATGCCGCCCACGGCGTGGTCGCTGCGTGAATCCAGAATAACCCCGCGGATGGCGTCGCCCAGGGCCGTGCCGCCCGGCTGGCGCAGGCAGGTTACCCTTTGGCCGCGCCCTTCGAGCGCCGTGGCGAGGCGCTGCAACTGGGTGGTTTTGCCGGAGCCGTCCAGCCCCTCAAAGGTGATAAAAATGCCTACACTCACGAGGGAGAGTTTACCGGAGGCGGCCCTTGGCATCCCACTGGGTCACTGCACGACCGGTGAGAACCTGACGGCTGCGCTTAGAGAGGAACTCCTAGGGAACCGCCAGCCAAAGCCACAGCTCGGATGGTTCTACAGACGCGAACTAGGGCTTGTCCTGCAGCGAGGTTTGCCATCTGACTTGCCCATCGGGCCCGTCATGACCGACCGTGACGGTCAGCAGCCCCCGCTGACCCTCGTGCAGCCTTGGTCCTTCCACGTTGTGCTCCTTCTGCCCCTCGTCGGTCCAGGAGAGCTTTACCGGGCCTTCGCCGATGATCTTGAAACGATAGTGGAAGGTTGTGTCGGGAGCGAGGACCTCCGTGCCGAAGCTGGCGCTCGGATAATCGAGCTCCACAAGGTGCAACGGCCGGCCGGAACGGTTGACCAGGGTCGTTTCGACGAAGGAGGAGTGGCAGCCTGCCATTCCGAGCAGCGCCGCACTGAGCAGCGCAGTTCTGAGCAGCGCGGTCTTGAGTTGCGCGGACTTTAGCAGGACGGCGCCGGCTAGGGTTGCCCTGTCCGTCCATCCGGGTTCGGAGCCAAATGCAAACTGTCTCTTCATTGTTCTGTCTCCGTTCGTAGCCTGCGCAGCAGCTCGGGCACACGCCGTAGGCTGGCTACCATGCGCAGCCAGGCTCGATTGTCCATGGCGGGGTAGCCGCTGACGACCGCGCCCGGCGCGATATCGCTTGGAATGCCGGTCTGCGCCGTAGCCACCGCTCCGTCCCCCACCGTAAGATGGCCGGCGACGCCGACCTGGCCGGCCAGCACGACACCCCGGCCGATGTGGGTGGAGCCGGCCAGGCCCACCTGCGCGCAGAGCAGCGTGTCCGGGCCAACCGTGGAGGCGTGGCCCACCTGCACAAGATTGTCGATCTTAACGCCGCGCCCGATGCGCGTTTCGCCGACGACGGCGCGGTCCACGCAGGAGTTCGCCTGGATCTCGACCGCGTCCTCAATGACGACGGGCCCGGGATGCGGCGTCTTGACCCATGAGCCTTCGGCGGTGCGGGCGAACCCGAAGCCATCGCCCCCGAGGACCGCGCCGTTGCCCAGCACGATATCGTCGCCCAGGCGGCAACCCTCCCGTACGACGACGTGCGCGTGGGCCAGCAGACGGTGGCCGACCGTGACGTCCGGGTAGAGCACGGCATGAGCCAGCAGCACGGCGTCATCGCCCAGCCGGCAACGGTCGCCGATCACGACATAGGGACCGATATGGGCGCGCTCCCCCAGCTGCGCGGAGGGCGCGATCACCGCCGTCGGGTGGATGCCGGGCGCGAAGCTCGGGGGCGGGTGAAACAGGGCGACCAGGCGCGTGAAGGCCAGCTTTGGATTGGAGATGCGCAGTGTGGGCACCGCCAGGGGGGCGAAGGCGGGATCTACGATCAGCGCGACGGCTCGGGTGGAGCGGCCCAGGCCGGCGTACTTGGGGTTGGCGATAAAAGCGACCTCCGTGGGACCGGCCTGCTCGATGCCGGCAACGCCGCTGACGATCTGGAGGTCCGGCGACCCCGCGCTGCCGCTTCCGGGAACCAGATCCGCTCCGAGCCTTTCGGCGAGTTCGCCCAGGGTCATGGGGGCATTGTAGCGGCAGCGGTGGCGTGCCCGCCTGTGTGGCGCTCCGCAGTATGGCGCTCCGCAGTGTTTTGCTCCGCAGCGTTCTACGGTGTGCTTTGTTGCGCCATGGTGCGCTGTGCAGTGCCATGGCGCTGAAACTTCGGTGCGAACGGCAGGCTCGGAACGTGCAACAAAAAGAGTGCATTCAAGCGAAGGGCGGACGTTTCCTCGTGTAAAATAGGGTTCTGCACGGGGCTGCCGATCCTCCCTAACTGTAAGTGAGGATGGGTGTTAGCGATGCTTCGGAGCACGGGAACGATTTAGCAGATCGCTATGGCCGATTACATCTACCTGCTTCAACACCGGTTGACTCCCACGCAGCGCCTGGCAATGGAGGCGGTGCGCGATGCCGCCCGGGGCCGGGGTGCGCCGGTATTCCTCGTGGGCGGCGCGGTGCGCGACCTAACCAGTGGAGCGCCGGTGCGCGATCTGGACTTTGCGGTCCAGGGTGAGGTTGCGAACCTGGTTGAGGGGCTGGAGGCCGCCGGGGCCAGTCTCGCGGGGGAGGACACAGTCTTCGGTTCCCGCTACTTTGTGTTCCGCGGCGGGGTACGCGTCGAAATCGGTCCCACAATTACGGTCTCCTACCCTAAGCCGGGTGAGCCGGAGGTGCAGTCGGCCGCCATTCTGGATGATCTGCGCCGGCGCGACTTCACCGTCGACGCCATGGCCATTTCGCTGAATGAGGGGTCCTACGGCTTGCTGCTGGACCCCCTGAACGGCGTCGCAGATCTTGAAAATCGGGAGCTGCGGCTGGTCTCCAATCTGGGCTTCATCGAACAACCGGCTCTGCTGCCGCGGGCCGCGCGCCTGAGCCACCGACTGGGTTGGAACTTGGAGGAGCGCACCCAGCGCCGCTATGAGAACGCCAAGGACGAAGGCTCCATCGAACGCCTGCCGGAGCAGGCCCGCGGCTATGAGACAGAGGAGATCTTTCACGAAGAGGACCCCATAGCGACGCTCGAACACCTGAGCTCGGAAGGATGGCTGAAGGAGCTTTCCCCGACGCTGGCGGCGCTCAAGGTAGACCGCGACGCCCTGGACCGGGTACGCGACACGCTGGGACAGATGGAGCCGCTGGGTCTCTTTACCGATCCTTCGCCGGTCTACTTCCCGCTGCTGACGAACAAGCTCCCGACGGAGCAGACCGCGGCCTTGAAGCGGATCTTTGCGCGTCCGGGGTTTGTGCGACAGATTGACACGATCGAGGCGCGAAGCAAGGAACTCGCCGCGCAACTCACGTCCAAAGCCTCGGCCTCGCCGTCGGCGACCTGGAAGCTGCTGTTTGCAGCCGAGCCCGAGGTGGTGCTGGCGCTGGCCGCCGCCACCCGCACGGGGGCGCTTCAGGCCAAGTTCAAAGCGTTCTTTACCGAGTGGCCACAGGTGCGGCAGCGGATTCCGTATGCCCTGATGCAGGAGATGCGGATTGCCCCGGAGATCCCGGGATATGATCGCCTGCTGGACGATCTATTTTTTGCGCTGATGGACGGCAAACTGACCACGCCGGAGGAGATGCGAGCCTTTTTGGAGCCGTTCTCCCCGCCGGCTCCGGCGCAGCAGACAGCGCCTCGGCGACGGGCGGCGAAGGCTGCGCGTGGCCGTGGGCGTCAGGCGGCGGCCGTGGTGAGGCTGGAAGAGGACGATGAGCCGTCTCCAGAGCTGGATAGCGCCGAAGATGCCGGTGAGGTCGAGGCTGATCCGGACACGGTTCCCGAGCCGCGACTTCGGCCCGGCGACCTACAGGAGCGTGACTCCGACGAGTCTGTCCCCGCGCTGCATGACGAGCCCGACGAAGGGAAGGAAAGTCCTGAAACCGCCGAGGTTCCAGCTGGACGTGCAAAGGGCAAGGGGCCCGAGAAGAAGGCGAGCAGCCGCTCGGCGGAGCGCTCGGGAGGCGCGGTTGTCTCTGACGTAGCGGAGACCATGCCGAAGCCTGATACTTCGCCCGTTGTGTCCACAAAGCAGCCGGCGGGAGCTAAAAAGGCTGCAGCCAACCCACCCGCAAAGAATGTTTCCGTTAAAGGGGCTGCATCAGCTGCTATCGAAGCGCCAAAGCCGATGGTAAAGGCGGCGATTACCCCGGCTAAAGTCGCTGTGGTCAAGAAAGCCGCTGCCGAGTTGCCGAAGGCGTCGTCGAAGGCGAACGCCGTCGTTGTAGTTCAGCCGCCCCTAAAAAAGACACCGGCGAAGGCCGCCGTTACATCCGTAAAGGTCGCGGCCAAGGCCCCTGTTCCAGCTGCCGGCGCCAAGGCCATAGCGAAGAAAGTGCCGGCCCAGGTAAAGCAGGTGCTCCCGGTGAAGGCCACTCCTCCAACAAAGGCCGCCTCTCCGGCGAAGAAGAGCGCTCGTGCGAAGGGCACTATGCGTTAGGTGTGCGCGAGATGCCCGGTACGCGGTTCTGCGTGGAGGAATAGCAGCCATACGATACTGCTCGGGAGCTTTGATAAGCCCCTGTGCATGGTGAATTCATTCGGAAGCTAATCTGCGTTGACGCGCCGCCGTTTGCGCATAGCTGAAGCGGTTTCTCGCATGTAGCTCGGTCACCGGCCGCACTACCAGCTTACTTGCCTGAGAGGAACGCGGATTCTCTTTGGGATGACAACAAAAGGCGGAAGACCTTCGTACCATCTGCTATCTGTTCTATTCCCGGTGACGCCGCTTCACCTCGACGTTTAAGCGTTTGATCTTCTGATTCAGGGTGGAAAGCGGGATGCGGAAATACTCGGCGGCCTCGGTCTGGTTCCAGTTGCAGCGTTCCAGGCGGTCGGCGATGATACGGCGTTCGATCTCCTCCATCACGTCGAACAGGGAAGCGCTTGAGTTCTCCTCCAGCAGGGCGGTCGAGTAGGTCTGGCCGCGCAGTTGCCCGGGGAGCAGATCCGGTGTCACGTGCTGGCTGCGGGAGAGCACCACCGCACGTTCCATCGCATTCTCCAGCTCGCGCACATTCCCCGGCCAGCCGTAGTCCATCATCACGCGCAGGGTTTCGGTCGAAAGTTCGCGTACCGGCAGACCGTTTTCCTGCGAGAAGATGCGCAGGTAGTGGGCGGCCAGAAGCGGGATATCCTCTTTGCGCTGACGGAGCGGCGGCAGCTCCAGGGCAATCACGTTCAGCCGGTAAAAGAGGTCCTCACGAAAACGCCCCTCTTTAACGGCCTGCTGCAGATTCACGTTGGTGGCAGCGATGATGCGGACATCGACCTGGATCTCCTGCGTGCCGCCTAGATGCATGAAACGGCGGTCCTGGAGCACGCGCAGCACCTTGGCTTGCATGTCCATACCCATAGTGCCGATCTCGTCCAGGAAGAGGGTGCCGCCGTCGGCAACCTCAAACAGGCCTTTTTTTGCCACCACGGCGGAGGTAAAGGCACCGCGTTCATGACCAAACAGGGTGGATTCCAACAGCTCGGAGGGGACCGCGCCGGTATTCACCGGGATAAAGGCGCGGTCGCGGCGCGGGGAGTTGGCATGGACGGCTTTGGCGATCAGCTCCTTGCCGGTACCGCTTTCGCCTTGCAGCAGCACCGTGGAGCGGCTGGGGGCCACCTGTTCCACCAACTGGAAGAGTTGCAGCATCGGTTCACTCTTGCCGATGATGTTTTCAAACGAGTAACGCTGCTTGAGGACGCGCTTGAGCTGGATAACCTCCTGCTCGGCGCGGCTGCGGCCGATCGCGGCGCGGATATCGGCCAGCAGCTTCTCGTTATCCCACGGCTTCTGGACAAAGTTCGAAGCACCGGCCTGGATGGCATCGACCACATTGCCGACCGTGCCATAGGCGGTGATCATAATGACCGGCAGGGCGGGTGTCATGCTCCTGATGCGGGGCAGCAGGTCGATGCCGCTCTCTCCGGGCAGGGCCAGATCAAGCAGCAGCAAATCGTAGCTGTGGCGCGCCAGCAGATCGAGGCCGCTGTTGCCGTCGCGGGCCAGCTCCACGTGAAAACCTTCGAGGGTCAGCAGGGTCTCAAGCGAGTCACGGATGCCGGCCTCGTCATCGATGATGAGGATGCGTTGCGTTTCGGCCGACAGCGGAGGGCGCAACTGGTCAAGCGAGGCGGGTTGCGAGGAGGCCGGCGTGGCGCGCTCCGGGTTCAGGACTTCAGGCATGGACGATGGTTCCTTGTTCTTGGGCCGTGCCGGCGGAGTCGCGGTTCTGGGTCAACCGCGGATCGCTCGGCTGGGTGATCGGGAAGCAGAGACGGAAGGTGGTGCCATGGCCCACGGTGCTGGCGGCCTCAATCGTGCCGCCGTGTTCCTGCACGATGCCGTAGGAGACGGCCAGGCCAAGGCCTGTGCCCTTGGTCTGACCCTCCCGTGGCTGGTTTTTGGTGGTGAAAAAGGGATCGTAGATCTTGCGTACGACCTCGGGCGGCATACCGGCCCCGGTGTCGGTTACGTGCAGCTCCACGGTGGCGCCGGAGCTGAGGGTGCGCAGCGAGATCCTGCGCTGGGCGGCCTCTTGCATGGCATCCCGGGCGTTCAGCATCAGGTTGACGAGGACCTGCTGCAGCTTGCCGCGATTACCCGAGATCACCGGCAGATCGGCGGCCAGATCGCTGGTGACGGTCACCCCGGAGGAGCGCATCTGGTGCTCCAGGAGCAGAACGGTCTCGCGCACGATGCCGTTCAGGTCGAGCCGAACGAGATTTACCGTGCCGGTACGTGAAAAGTTAAGCAGGCCATTGACGATTTCGGAGGCGCGGAAGGTCTGTTGCGTGATCTTTTCAAGCACCGGGCCGAGCCGCGCCTGTGCCTGTGCCTCCATGCGCAGCTGCTTGCCCAGCATCTGTGTGTAGCTGGAGATCACGGCCAGCGGGGTATTCACCTCGTGCGCGACGCCGGCCGCGAGCAGACCGATCGAGGAGAGCTTTTCAGCCTGCGTGAGCTGTGCCTCCATGCTGACCTGGTCGGAGATGTCGTCGATGATGACGATGCGGCCCACGGCCTCCATCTCACGGTTGAGCAGAGGCGCTACCGTGATGTTGGCGGTACGCAAACCGCCGTCAGGCAGGGGCAGGCGGAACTTATATAGGGTGTGCACACCCTGTTCCGCGCGCAGGTGATCGAGCTCGTCGGCGAACTCCGGGGAAAAGACCTCACGGATGGAGCGATGCAGGGCCTCATTACGCACGGTGCCGTGCATAGTCTCCATCGGCGCATTCCAGCTTTCGATGCGGTCCTCGGGATCGAGCGCGAAGACGCCCACGTTGATCGATTCGACGATGTTTTCATTGAAGTCGCGAAGCCGCTCGAAGTCCTGGATCTTCTGCTCCAGCTTGCGGTACAGCTGGGCATTCTGGATGGCGATGCCGATGTAGCCGGCCAGCGACTCCAGCAGCTCCATATCCTCGCTGGAGAGGAAGTCGCCCGAGCCGGTGCGGCCCAGGCCCAGGACGGCGACCGTGCTTTGGCCCACGCCCTCATGCCGCGCGGCCCGGCAGGGAACGAAGTAGTGCAGATCGAGAGCGGCGGCGGTGGCGCGTTGCGCGTCGGGTAGCCGCAAGATGGCCTTGGGATTTGCA
>CAXTBJ010000048.1:23533-30460 GCA_964242585.1 uncultured Bryocella sp. | reverse complement strand
TCCGCTCCGCCGAAGACGCCGCCGCGGTCTTCGACGCCGGCGCCGACAAGGTCTCGATCAATTCCTCCGCGGTCGCCCGCCCCGAGCTCATCGGCGAAATCGGCGGCAGCTTCGGCGCACAAGCCGTCATCGTCGCCATAGACGCCCGCCGCGCAACAAACTTCAGCGATCCAGTAGGCCAGGCTGAGGTCTACATCGCCGGCGGCCGCAAACCCACCGGCCGCCGCGTCCTCGACTGGGCCCGCGAGGCCGAACAACGCGGCGCCGGCGAGATCCTGCTCACCAGCATGGACACCGACGGCACCCGCGCGGGCTTCGACTGCGAACTCACCGCCCGCGTCGCCGCCGCCGTCGGAATCCCCGTCATCGCCTCAGGCGGCGCAGGCAGCGCGGCCCATTTCGCCCAGGTCTTCAGCCACGCCGCCGTTAACGGCAAGCCCGGGGGCAAAGCCGACGCCGCCCTCGCCGCCGGCATCTTCCACTTCGGGGTCACCGACTCCCGCACCCTGAAACTCGAGATCGCCCGCAGCGGCATTGCCATGCGCCTGCCCTGCTAACCCATCTCTCCCCAGCCAGAGCTGTTTGCCAGTAGGTGCAGTGTCTGCCGTCATCCTGAGCGCAGCAAAGGATCTCCGTATCCGCTCGCTGCTCCTCCACATCTTCTGGAAACGTTAAAAGTACAACCGCCGGCGCAGGGACCGGCGGCCTCCGCTACGCCTCGTTCTTCACCACTCCAAACTTCAGCGCCGTCGCGTGAACGCGTTGTACGCTCATCAACGCCGTGGTGTTGCACGGCTTGGTCGGCAGGTCCCATTCCACCGGTACGGGCACGCTCAGCGCGGCCCCGCCCTGCAGCGGGAAGGCCTGGGGCTGGCCCATAAACATCGCCGGCGTGTAGCCGTTGGCCGGCAGAATGCCCGCGCTCGGCGCCCCCGGTGAAGGCAGCAGACCGGCGCTCATATACGTCAGCGCCACCAGCTGCGCGCAAAAGGTGTACCCCGTCGTGGGCACCAGCAGCACCGACCCCGTCAGATACGTCAGCAGCAGCCCGATCCCCAGCTTCATCCCCGGCAGCTCCTTCGCATAATCAGCCCCCAGCGCTGCCATCAGCATCGCCGTCAACACCGGCCCCAGCTCACAGTGATCGCCCGGAAACGGCGTCCCGTCCATCCCCGCCACAAACTGCGCCAGCGCCGAGCCCGGCCCATACGGCAGCGACGGCGTCAGCTGCCGCCACGTAAAGCTCTTCAGCCCCATGTCGTTCATGTAGTACGCCAGCAGGTCATCCAGCTTGGCCACGCGGCACCCCGTATTTGGCCCCTTTCCGGGCGCCTTCTTCTCCCAGTACGGGTCGGGAAACGTGCACCCGCCGCCCGGCGCGTCCCAGAACCACAACTCCCCGCTCTCATCCTTCAGCACCATTCCTACATGCGAGTAGCTGCCCTCTTCCAGCAGCTTGATCATGAAATCCAGCGAATTCGTTCCTTCAAACCCCAACAGATCGCCGGTGTTCAGCTGTGAGCGGATCGCGGAGTACTTCTCCGCAGGTATGACGGGCATGGCGAAACTCCTCCTCGACGTGCAGTTTCAACAAGGGATGTGGTTTCCTCGCATCATACCCAGCCCGCGGCCGGAAGCAAGCCGAAAATCGTTCGGTCGCCGGCAAAAATGCTCAGCCGCCCACACCGGTCACGCCGCCGCCACGGTCAAAATCGTAATGTCGTCAGAGGCTGTTCCCGGCCTCGTAAATGTTTCGATCGCCGCGGCAATGCTCGCCGCCGGCAGGTGGCTGATCGCCAGCGCCCGTTCAAACCCGAACAGCTCGCGCGTCTGGGGGTGAAACGCCTCCACCACGCCATCCGTGTAAAGGGTCAGCACCTGGCCGGCCCGGAAGGGAAAGGTATGCTCGTTAAACGCGAGATCGGCCGTCACACCCAGCGGCAGGTTGGCCTCGAGCGTCACGGCCTGCCCATCCAGGTAGGGCTCCAGGTGCCCCGCGCTGGCCATTACCAGGCGTGAAACGGAGCGGTCCACCCACAGCAGCAGGCAGGTGGTAAAACCGAGTCCGCGCCCGTGCGCCACGCGGTTCAGCGCCGCCAGGATCGCTGCCGGCGAGTCGGTCTGCTCGGCCACGGTGCGCAGTGTGCCCACCAGCAGAGCCACCGTCATCGCCGCGGGCAGGCCCTTGCCGGAGACGTCGCCCAGCGCCACCAGGGTTCCCGAAGGTGAGGGCAGGATCTGGAAAAAATCGCCGCCCACCTGCAGCGCCGGCTGGTACACACTGCCAAAGCGCAGGCCCGGCACCTCCGGCAGCTCATCGGGGACCAGCATGTGTTGGATCGCCCGCGCGGCCTCAAACTCCGCGGAGGCACGCTGTTCCATCCGGCTGACGCGTACAAACCGGTACTGCAGAACGCCGAACGCGGCCAGAAACAGCAGCCACTCCGGCACCTGGTCCGCGCTCAACCCCAACATACCCAGGTGCAACAACATCGGCGAGGGCACCCGGGCAGGAAACAGCACATTCGCATAAAGCAGCACAAGCCCCAGCACCAGCAGGGCCATGGGCAGCGACAGAATCATGGCCTCGGGGTTGCCGAGCCGTAGCGCCTGCACAAAGTACCGGACCAGCAGCGCAACCAGCAGCAACATCGTAGGGAGCAGAAGAAGGGCAAAGATCGGGTCCGAGTAGAACGAGAAGACGGGAAGAAACAGCAGTACGCCCTGCAGCGGTCTAACCCACCGTACCGCGCGAACCCCCGCCAGCAGCGGGGCGAACTCCAGCAGAAAAGCGCCGCTCAGGCAGCCGCTCAGGCGCCAGAAAAAGAAATGCCACGGGCTTGCCGAAACCGTACCGCTGATCATCAGCACCGACCAGGCCGTCATGGCGACAAACGTGAAGCTCAGCAGAGCCAGCCAAAGGTACTCGCGCCGTGAGCGCTGGGCCACGAACAGGGTGGCGCCAAACGTCCCGACCGCCAGCGCCAGCGCCAGGCTGATCAACTGCTCCACCTGCACCTTGCAAAAGTCCTCGATCCGGGTAAGCCGGGCGCCTTCGGCGACTGCGTCTGGCCGTCCAACCCGCATCGCCAATAACGGAAACGTGCGCATCACGTCGCTCCGGGAGCAAAAAATCCGGACCGCCAGCGTGATCTCACGATCCGGCGGCAACGCAATGGCAAACGGCTCGGCGTGTTGCAGCATGGGCCGCTCAAAGCCGGGGCTCATGCCCACCAGCCGGCCGTTCGCATACACGGCATAGGGGAAAATGGATCGGGAGGTGAAAGCCAACGCCAGCGGCGTCGCGGTGCCGTTGACATGCAGGTGCAGCCGCGCCCAGGTGTAAAGCGGGCCCTTGTTGCGCAGGGCGCCTGTTCCCGGAAGCGGCGCGCCGGGCAAAACCAGCGGCCAACGGTCATCCTGAAAGGCAGAATCCGCGAAGGCCGGATCATCCGCGGCCATAAACCGCCAGGGCATTTTGGCAAGCGTAACCGCCCCGTCCAGCTTCGACGTGTCGACGGACACCTCCTGGCCCAGGGCGCAGAACGGCAGCAGGCATAAAAGAAAAACAAGCGCACGGCGGCAAAGACCGGGGGCAAAGATCGTCTTCTGGGAAAAAAAGGTCATAAAGCACCTACGCTCCGCATCACTGAAGCTGTTGCCTCTCAAATCTACTGTTCACCTTGCCCTAATTTGGCGCATATCTGGCCAGCTTGCAACGCTTGGCCGGCCTGCACCACTTTGCCTGACGGCATCCGCTCTATTCGCCGGCGAAACTGCCCCGTTCACATTTAAAGTTCACGACAATCTCGAGCTCTGCATCATGCCGCGGCTCGTGGCAGCGCGCGTCACAGCGAGGTCCCTTCCCAACGCGGGCCGACGCGTGTGCCAGGCCGTGGCCTGCTCATACGCTCTGCCCAGGGCAAGCACGGTACGCTCCGAAAAATGCGGGCCCGCAATCGTCAAGCCGATGGGCAAACCCGCGGGCGTAAAACCGCACGGCAGACTGAGCGCCGGGATGCCGTACAGGTTAAACGGCAGTGAGTTGAAGGGGTTTTCCGGCTCGGCCGGCTCCGGCTTTTCTTCACGCTTCAGCTCCTCCGCCACGGTGCGCGGGCCCACGCGGTTGGTCGGCAGCACGACCAGATCGAAGTCTGTGAACGCATCGTCGATCGTCTTGCGCAACCGCGCCAGCTGCCAGTTCGCCCGCACCAGATCGGCAAGCTTTTCTGCGCTCGTCTGGCCGGGATCGTTCAGCTCTTTGACGGTTCCTTCCACCACGCCGCGGGTCTGCAGCGAGTAGCTGCCGGCATGCCGCCGGAGGAGATCCTCGTGCACGGCCTCCACCTCGGCCGCACGAATGGCGGTCCAGTCCAGATCGCCCGTGGCCGGCAGAGTCACCTCGCGCACACTCTTCACCAGACCGCGTACCACGTCGATTGCGGCCTCGGCAGCCGCCGCGACGGCGGGTTCCAGACCGTCGAAAAACGGCACGCGCGGGACCCCCACGCGCAGACCCGCCACAGGCACCTGTCGCATCGTGGCGAGGTAATCCTCCGGCGGATGCTCCAGGCTCGCAACATCGTGCTTGTCGTAGCCGGCCATCGCGGTCAGCATCGTCGCCGCGTCGTCCACCGTGCGCGTGATGGGCCCGCAATGGTCCAGCGAGTAGATCAGCGGAAAGATGCCGCCCAAGGACACCAGCCCATAGGTCGGCTTCAGCCCCACGACGCTGCACCACGCCGCGGGTATGCGAATGGACCCCCCGGTATCGGTGCCCAACGCACCCATTGCCAGCTCCGCAATCACCGCGGCTGCCGACCCGCCGGAAGAGCCCCCGGCGACCCGGTCCACCGCCCACGGATTGCGCACCGGACCGAAATAACTCGTCGCCGAGCTGCCGCCCATGGCGAACTCATGCAAATTCGTCTTGCCGATCAGGATAGCGCCCGCCCGGCGCAGCCGCGTGACGGCAAAGGCATCGGCGGACGGCACCCGATCGTCGAACAGCAGGCTGCCCATCGTGGTGCGGGTTCCGGCGGTGTCGATGTTGTCCTTCACCGCCAGCGGCATGCCGTGCAGCGGCCCGCGAAACCTGCCCTGGGCGGCCTCCGCGTCCAGCAGCGCAGCCTCACGCAGCGCGCTCTCCCGCATCGTGGTGATAAACGCGTTCACCTTCGGATTCAACTGATCGATGCGCGCCAGGAACGCCCGCACCAGCGCCGTGGAGGTCAGCTCGCGGGCGCGGAGCCGGCGGCCCGCCTCCGCCATCGACAGGTTCGTCCATTCCTCGTTCCCTTCCAGCGTCCATGCGCCACGCGGCAGCAGCGACGCCCCGGCAACGGTGGCTGTCTGCCCCAGAAAGCGCCGGCGATTCATCTTGGTCATGTGTGCCTGTGTGACCCTCCCTTGGTTGCAACACCAAACGATTGGAGCGTACCATCATCGAACACTTCTGCTGATGCTCAGCACGCATTCTATGTAGGCTGCACCCCCGCGCTGAAGCTGGAAGTTCCGTGCCCCTGCATCCAGCAAGGCGCGATCACAACGCGTCGGCCAAGGCGCAAAAGGAGCGGTAAAGGATGAGTTCTCCCGAAGGTTTCGCAGGCAGCGTACGGTACATCAAGGCACCGGAGCGCAGCTCCCTCGGCGACACGGGGGACGTGGTCGATCTCGTCACCGAAATCCTGCGCGCCGTCCGCACCCGCGGCGATGACGCGGTCCGCGAATACTCCAAGCGCTTCGACAAGGCGGACCTCGACCGCTTCGAGGTCTCCATGCCGGACCGCCGCGCGGCCGTGGCGGCCATGGACCCGCAAACCCGCGCGGACACCGAATTCGCCATCGAAAACGTGAGCCGCTTCGCCAAAGCCCAGCTCGAAACCATCCTGCCGCTCGAGTTCGAAGCGCTGCCGGGCCTGCACCTCGGCCACCGGGTCATTCCCATCGAGCGCGTTGGCGCCTACGTCCCCGGCGGCCGTTTCCCGCTGCTCTCCGCGCCCATCATGACCATCGTTCCCGGCAAGGTCGCCGGCTGCGACGAGGTCGTCGCCTGCCTGCCCCCCAACGCCCACCCGGCCATGATCGCCGGCTGCCATCTCTCCGGGGCCGACCGCCTCTTCCGCATCGGCGGCGCGCAGGCCATCGCTGCCATGGCCTACGGCACGGCCACGGTGCCCGGGGTCAACAAGATCGTCGGTCCCGGCAACGCCTTCGTCAACGAAGCCAAGCGCCAGGTCTTCGGCCCCGTCGGCATCGATCAGCTCGCCGGCCCGTCTGAAATCTTCGTCGTCGCCGACAGCACCGGCGACCCGGAGCTGATCGCCACCGACCTGCTCGCCCAGGCAGAGCACGACGTCCGCACCCGCGTCGGCCTCATCACCACCGACGCCGCCCTCGCCGAAGCCACGGCAAAAGAGGTGCTGCGCCAGCTCGAAACCCTGGCCACCGCGCGGATCGCCACCGAAAGCTGGACCCACTACGGCGAGATCACCGTCTGCGAGGATGAAGCCGCCATGATCCGCTACTCCGACCACGTGGCCGCCGAACACCTGGAGGTCCACACCGCCGATCCACGCGCCTTCTCGCTCAAGCTGCGCAACTACGGTTCGCTCTTCATCGGGGAAAACGCCAGCGTCGTCTACTCCGACAAATGCGTCGGCACCAACCACACTCTGCCCACTATGAACGCGGGCCGCTACACCGGCGGCCTCTGGGTCGGCTCCTACGTCAAAATCGCCACCCACCAGTGGCTCGACGACGATGCCATTCCCACCGTCGCGCCCCCGGCCATGCGCCAAAGCGGCAGCGAAGGTCTCGACGGCCATGGCAAAGCCGCCGCCATCCGCTACCGGCGGCAACTCGCCACCTTAGCCACCCTCACGCGCTAGCTTGCTCTCCTTTTTGTCATTCCCGAAGGCAATCCGC
>CAXTBJ010000048.1:20663-23433 GCA_964242585.1 uncultured Bryocella sp. | reverse complement strand
TTCCCGAAGGGAATCCGCGTTCGCCCCTGCCCCTGCAACCGCAACACCCGTACCGCCCTACACTTACACCCAACACGAAATAACACCACGCCGCAGCGGCATCTGTGGCAGCATGGTTCCACACAGTGCCACACAGCTTTCACACACCGATGCCCACATCCACCGGCCTACCCGCAGCTACAGGAGGAGCTTTGAGCGAACCACCCGCAATCGCACCCCGCGACGACCCCCGCAAAGTCCTCCAGGTCGAGCGCCGCGACTTCACCGAGCTGGTCCCCGCCGATCGTCCCCGGGTGCAGTCCATGCGCGGCTTCGATCCCATCTATACCGATATCGTCGACTACATCGTCCGCTGTACCCATAGAATCTGGGACGAGCGCGACGTCGGCCTCATCTACACCCACTACACGCACAACTGTGTTCTCTACGGGGTGCTCGGCACCATGTACGACCGCGAATCCATCGTGCGCGAAACCATTCAGCGCATCGTCGAGCTGCCCGACCGTCGCGGCATGGCCACCTCCGTCATCTGGCGCGGGGACGACGTCGACGGCTTCTACACCTCGCACATGACGCACGGCACCGGTCGCCACACCGAATACGGCATCTTCGGCAAGCCCACAGGCCGCACCTTCGTCACGCGCACGGTCGTGGACTGCATGATCTTTGAAAACAAGATCTACCGCGAGTGGGTCGCCCGCGACAACATGGCCCAGCTTCTCCAGCTCGGCATCGACCCGCAGGCCTACGCCGCCGCGCTCGCCCAGCGCAAGTTCGAAGCCGGCGAATCTGTCGTCGAAATCTCTGAAAATCGCCGCCTCCTCGGCCAGTACCCCCCGGAGACCGAGCCCGACCTCTCCCTCGCCCACACCGACGAGGAGGCGGAGGTTCTCCGCTGGCTCCATGGCATCTACAACAAGCGCATGTTCGGCAAGATCGGCGAAATCTACGCCTCCAACTGCCAGTGGCACGGCCCGCTCATGCGTGAACTCTATGGAATCGCCGCCGTCATGCAGCAGACCATGCGTCTCGTCGCCATGATCCCCGACTGCGCCTTCGTCCCGCAGCACATCTGCTCGTTGCCCAGCGAAGAGGGTGGCACCAAACTCGCCATTCGCTGGGTGATGGACGGCCATCACCTCGGCTACGGCTCGCTCGGCCCACCCACCGGCCACAAACTTGTTGTCATGGGCTTCACGCACCTGCACCTCCGGGGCGGCAAAATCGTCGACGAGTGGGTCCTCTACGACGACCTCTCCCTGCTCGTTCAGCTCAAGCTCGCGGCACTCGGTCGGGCGGCATAACCGGGACCCATCGGCAGGCAACCAGCGAAAGGCGGTCCCACATGGGGGTCGATACGTCCGTTCGATTCGGCACGGCGGTCCCCCCGCCGGCGCGCCTTCGGGAAGGGGGCGACGCTGTTCTCCCGAACACGGCTCTCCCGAACGACGAGACCCCCTTCGTCATCCCGGTCCCCCAGACCCTAGTATCCCAGACCGTCACATCCCAGACCGTCGTGACCCAGACCGGCTTCGCGCGGACGCCGCTCGCGCTCTCCGAACTTCCGCTCCGCCGCCGTCTCGTCGCCTTCGGCTTCCTCGTCGTCGCGGAATTCTTCTACGGCTGGGCCTGGAACACGGTCGATGTTCTTCGCCCGTTTCTGCGCGAGAGCCTCGGCCTCAGCCTCACGCAGGCCGGTTCGGCCTACTCCGCCCAGGGTGCCGGCGCGCTTCTCGGCGCCATCGTCATCGGCCAGCTCGCCGATCGCCTGAGCCGCCGCTTCATGCTTGCGGTCATCATGGCCGGCTACGGCCTGCTGCTCATCGCCGGCGTCTTCGTCGCCACCTACACACAGCTTCTGCTGCAACGCTTCATCCTCGGGCTCTTCCTCGGCGGCAGCTTCCCGGTCGTGGTCGGCACGTATGTCGGGTTATTTCAACCGAATCTTCGCGGCAAACTCGCCAGCGCCATCAACACAACGTTCTCCTCCTCCATCATCCTGCTTGGGGTCGCCTTCGGTCACCTGGGCCACGGCAACTGGCGACTGCTGCTTTGGCTCGGGGGTGTGCCGCCGGTGCTGCTCGCCGGCTTCGCCTTCCTCGCCATCCCCGAAGCCCACCGCCCCGGTCAAACCCCCGCGCGCCATGCAAAGATCCCCCTCGGGGAGATGTTCACCCCCGCCCTGCGCCGCCAAACCCTTCTGCTCGCCGCCCTCACCGGCCTCAACTTCTTCTCCTACCAGGCCTTCAGCGGCTGGCTCACCACCTATCTGCAGAGCACGCGCGGGCTGCCCCTGCAGGAGATCGGCCGCCTCGTCTCCTCGCAGTTCGTCGGCAATATTCTGGGCGGCTTCTTCTGGGGTTGGGCCGGCGACCGCTACGGCCGGCGCTTCGGGGCACTGGGCTTCTTCCTGGCAGCCGCCGCGATCGTTGCCTATCTCACCGTCCCCAACGTCTTCCTGGTGCTCCTTTTACTCGGCTTCGCCTACGGCTTTACCCTGTCCGCAAGCGTTACCTGGGGTCCCTGGCTTGCGGAGCTCTACCCGTCTCACCTCAAATCCACCGCCTCCTCCATCTTCAACTGGGGACGGCTCATCAGCTTCTTCTCCCCGCTCATCACAGGCGCGCTCGCCACCCACTTCGGCCTGCGCGCCAGCATGATGGTCAGCAGCGCCACCTTTGTATGCGCCGCCGCTCTCTGGAGAACCCTACCCGAGACACTGCAGCAACACCCAACCGAACAGCCCTAAACAACTAACCGCAACAGCCGC
>CAXTBJ010000048.1:4363-20563 GCA_964242585.1 uncultured Bryocella sp. | reverse complement strand
CTTGCCCTTGCCTCTCTTTTTGTCATTCCCGAAGGGAATCTGCGGTTGCCGTTGCCGTTGCCGCTGCTTTTGCCGCTGCCCTTGCCTCTCTTTCTGTCATTCTCGAAGGGAACTGCGGTTGCCGTTGCCGCTGCTTTTGCCCTTGCCATTGCCTCTCTTTCCATCATTCCCCAAAGGGAATCTGCTATCGCCCTTCCTCTTACCTCCACCTCTTCCGCCACTCCCAACCAAAGTCACCACAAACCTAAGCCTCCATCGCCCCCGAATACACCGCCATCCCCGCCACCGCATCCACCCCCATCGCCTCGAGCTCCTCCACTTCACGCCGCTCCTTGATGCCGCCTGCCACAATCAGCTGCTTCGCCGTCGTCGACCGCAAAACCGACGCCACCTCCATCGGAAAACCCCCCATCGTGCCCTCCGTGTCCACATGGGTGTACAAAAAGGCGGCGCAGCAGTCCTCCAGCCAGGTCACGGCCTCCTCCGGCGTAAGATCCACCTGCTCCTTCCATCCGCGCACGGCGACCCTTCCACCCTTCGTGTCGACCGAAAAGCAGAGCGCCTCCTCACCCAGCGTCCGCTTCAACTCCTCCGCAAACTCCAGCCGAATCACCTTGTGCCGTCGAGGCTTGGGTGCCCCACCCATTGCCGGAGGCGATGGCCGGGGTCTTTCAGCGGAGTAGGGTTCCTCCGCCCCAAAGAGCGAACTCCCATAGATCACCCGCCTCGCCCCTGCATCCAGCAGCCGCCGTCCGTCCTCCGCCGTCCTCAGGCCGCCGCCCACCTGGCAGGGCAGCCGTCGGGCGATGGTCTCCACCAGCGCCCGGTTGTCCCCCTGCCGCATCGCGGCATCCAGGTCGATCAGCTGCACCAGCGGATACGTCGAAAACCGCTCGATCCAGTAATCGAAGTCGTCGAACGAGAGCTTCAACGTAGCGCCCTGCACAAGCTGGACGATCTTGCCGCCCATAAGATCGATGGAAGGAATCAACATCCCTCCATTCTCGCAGCCGGCAGCCTTTGCACAACAAAACGTAAAGAGCCCTATGCTGGAGAGACCCCCGCCCTCGTCAGCCCAAATAAAACCGCCGGCGGGAGGCCGGCGGCTGGCGAAATAGCTGATGGTACGGAGGCATTTCGCCCTTTGTTGTCATTCCCGAAGCCGAGGTCTCCATCGAGCACCTTTGCTCGATGGGTGGGAAGGTAATCTGCGGCTGTTCTTGCTTTTGCCTGTTCTCTATATCGGCGGCTAGATTCCCTACGGGGACTAAAGTGTCTGAACTCAAGACTTTGCCAAGAAAGTACGTGGAGGGGGCAGCTCAGGAAACCAGCACAGCCGACCGCTCCGCGACACGCCTTCGCGCGCGGTGCCGCACGACCAATGCCGCGGCCGTGCACAGCAGAATCGCCGTGATCAGCCCCTGCGACACCACGCAGTAGATACACCACTTCTCCAGCACAAAGGCTTCCATGTAGGTCAGAAAAGCCGCAAAGGCAAAGCCGATCTCGGCGGCCTGCAGCGTCGCCCAAAGCCGGTTGGCCAGCGCCAGCGCGGCAATCAGCCCGTAGCCCACGATGCCCAGAACGGCCACGGGCAGGTGAACACCGCCCTTTGCGGGGGCCTCGCCGAAGCTGACGGCCGAGTCCGGTGGAAAATTGGAGAATCGGGAGTGATTGACGGACCCGCAGTCCCAGTTACCCGAAACGGCGCAGGGCGGCGCGGCGCCGGGGTCCTGGTTGTGAATCCGCAGGGCAAGGCCTGAGTCGATCAGGCCGGCGAGCGCGAGCAGAGCGATCAGAAAGCGCATGGCTTCCACAGTGTATGGCAAGGAGGCACGCTTTTGCGCCGCCATGACCCATATGTGCTTTATGCCGTTACGGAAGTGACGTAGGCAGGCTTCGTGCCGTCAGACACAATACAAGGGCGACACAAAGCCGCCCGGCAGGCGGGAGCACAGGGCATGAGTTTGGATTTGGTGGAAGACACAACTGCGGACATGAAGGGCAACGGGAGCGCGACCGGGGTTACGGATTCCCTGCACCTTTGGAACGGCTTGCGGGCACCCGAGGACGCCCAGCACTGGGTGAACGCCCATCTGGAGGCCGCACGTGCCGCAATACGTGAGCTGACCGGCTCTAAAGGCGAGCGTACGGTGGCCAACACCCTTGAGCCCTACGACCGGGCGGTGTGGCACCTGCGCATGGCCGGCAGCCAGGCCCATGTGATGTTCATGGTCTTTCCGGCGGCCGGGGTGCGCGATGCGGTGCAGGACCTCTCGCAGCAGGTGAGCGCCGAAGGCGTGGCCCTGAGTCTGAACCGGGAGGTCTACCATGCCCTGGAGGCCGTGGACGCCCGCGGCGAGGACGAGCGGACCCGCTACTATCTGGAGCGCACGCTGCTCGGCTACCGGCTGGCCGGCGTGGACCGCGACGAGACGACGCGCGAAAAGGTGCGCTCGCTCTCCGAGCGCATGACCCTGCTCGGCATGCAGTTCAGCCGCCGGGTGCAGGACGATGTGCGCCGCGTGCCGGTCGAAGATCCTAACGAACTGCGCGGGTTGCCGGCGGACTACCTGACGCGGCACGGGGTTCGCGAAGGGAGCGACGGTGAACTGAACGCGGAGAAGCCGATCGAAATCACCACCGATCCCCCCGAGATGTCACCGGTGATGAGCTATGCGACCAGCGCCGCCCTGCGTCGCCGGTTGTACCTCGGGTACAACGATCGGGGCTACCCGGAGAACGGGCAGGTGCTGCTCGACCTGCTCGCCGCGCGCGAGGAGATGGCCGAGGTGCTGAGCTTCCGGAGCTGGGCCGACCTGGCGACCGTGGATCAGATGATGGGCTCAGCCGCCAATATGCGGCGCTTCCTCGGCGAGGTGGAAACAGCCGCGCGCGAAACCGCGGGCCGCGAATGGGCGGAGCTGGAGACGTTTGTGCGCGAGCGCGACCCCGGTGCCCTGCCCCTGACGCTGAGCGATGCTCGCTTCTGGGAGGAGCAGTTTCGGCGCGCGCGCTACGATTTCGATTCGCAAAGCGTACGGCCCTACTTCCCCTACGCGCAGGTCGAAGCCGGCATCCTGGCCACGGCAGGCAAGCTATTTGGGGTGCATTTCGTGCGCAACAGCGCAGTGCCGGTATGGGATTCGTCGGTTGCCGCCTTCGACGTTTTCGATGGAGCTGTCTTCGATAGGGCTATCTTCGATGGAGCTGCTCTCAACGGAGCGGATCATACAACCTCGCAGATTCCCCTTGGGCGCATTTATCTGGACATGCACCCGCGCGAGGGCAAGAGCAAATGGTTCTCCGAGTGCTCGCTGGTGGGTGGTGTGCTGGGACGCCAGCTACCGGAGGCGTCGTTGGTGTGCAACTTTCCCCAACCGACGGCGGACGATCCGGGGCTGATGCAATATGCCGATGTCGTGACGTATTTTCACGAGTTCGGTCACCTGATGCATGAGGTCCTGGGCGGGCGGCAACGCTGGGCAGGCCAGAGCGGCATCGCGACGGAGGGCGATTTTGTCGAGGTGCCCTCCCAGATGTTGGAGGAGTTCTTCGAAGATCCCGATCTGCTCCGCACCTTTACGCGGCACGTGGATACAGGCGAGCCGATTCCCTACGAAACCGTTGCACGGATGACGAAAGCGAGTGCGCATGGGCGGGCGCTCGCCACGATGACGCAGATCATGTATGCCACCTACTCGATGGAGACACATGACCGGCGCGCCGCCGAGATCGATCTTGATACGCTGCTCCGGGACGGCTACGACCGGTTTTCACGCTATGAGTTCGTGGACGGCAATCGCATGTATGCAGCCTTCACGCACCTGGTCGGCTACACCTCAAACTATTACACCTACCTGTATGACAAGGTGATGGCACTCGAGTTCTTCCGCCAGTTCGGTGCGGGGAGCGAGGCCGGCCTGCTAAACGGCGAGACAGGGCAACGCTACCGCCGCGAGATCCTGGAGCCGGGCGGCTCGAAACCTGCCCGGGAGCTGGTCAAGGCGTTTTTGGGGCAGGATTCTACGGGCATGGAGGCCCTCAAAGAATGGATGGGGCAGGAGTACGCGGGGGTGTGACCCTTGTGTGCTCCAGGCACATAATCCGGTTCTGCATGACCGGTCACACCCATACTGCATCAGCTCAGCGCCTTGAGAACCACCCGACGCATGGCAGCGATCGGTGCGGGCTGGCCGGTCCAGAGTTCAAACTGATGCGCTCCCTGGTGAAGAAACATCTCCACACCGTGCAGGATCTCGAGCCCTCGGCCGCGGG
This sequence comes from uncultured Bryocella sp., assembly GCA_964242585.1. Lineage (GTDB taxonomy): Bacteria > Acidobacteriota > Terriglobia > Terriglobales > Acidobacteriaceae > Granulicella. Next base: position 16,285 of record CAXTBJ010000048.1, on the reverse strand, counting down.
CCGCCTGCAGGAGCGGAGTTTCGAGGGGGTTGTAGACGAGATCAAAGACCAGATTGGCGCGAATCCGTGCCAGTTCCAAGGGCAGGGGTGTGGCGTGGTGGCGCATTCCGGCCGGGGTGGCATGGATCAACACGTCAAAGGTGGCTTGTGCCCCGAGCTCTTCGGGATGCAGAGCGGATGCGCCCGATTCGGCCGCGAGAGCATTGGCGGATGCGAAGGTGCGATTCGAGATGGAGACCTCTGCTCCCTGCTCCGTACAGCCGAACACGGCTGCCCGCGCAGCGCCGCCCGCCCCCAACACCAAGATGCGGGCTCCTTTCAGGTTCAGCCTTGCCTGTAGAGGGGACACGATGCCGGCGGCATCGGTATTGAATCCGGAAAGCGTGCCGTCTCGCTCGCGGCACACGGTATTGACGGCTCCGATGCGGGCCGCCAACGGGTCAATGCGGTCAAGAAACGGCAGGATGGCCTGCTTGTGCGGCATGGTGACGCTGAAACCGCCAAGGGGCAGCTCCCGCGCGATTTGGACGAGGTCGGTGACCTCCTCTGTAAGCAACGGAACGTATACGGCATTGATGCCGGTCTCACGAAAGGCGGTGTTCAGCAGGAGCGGTGACAGCGAGGACCGGACCGGGTTGCCGGCGACCCCGTAGACGGTCGTTTCGGCGTTTAAATCGGGTGCCCGGTACAGGTCCCGGAGAATGGATGCGGTAATCTGGCCGGTGGCCGTCGCCGTGTCCGCCGTGGCCGGCGCGAAGGTAAAGACCGAACCACAACGAAGGCCGAGCACGCGAGAAAGGACACCGGCCTCACCCATGGCGACCCCGATAAGGCGCGTGATCTCTGTGGGCGGATCTTGAAGCAGACCCAACAGCGGGAGGTTGTCGCATAGGGTATTGGCGGTGGGCACCAGCTTGGCAAAATCGGGTGCGAAGGGGCGTATCCGCTCCAGAACTTGAAAACAATCGCCGGCGCGTTCGAAATCGTGCCAACTGAGGATGACGGCAGCTCCAGCGGCTTGCAACGACCGGAGGGCGGAAGGCCCAAGCGCTTCAGCGCTCTCAATTGCCAAGTCCACCAGAGCGCAGCCGCCCCGTGCCGCCTCGATGAGAATGCGGTGCTCGGCCTCGGCGCTGCCGCCAAACTGGCCTCCACTGACCTCGCGGCGGCAGGTGGCGAGGAAGGTAGCCGCGGGATGGGATTGAGTATGGGAGCGGAGGGCAGGCAAGGCGGCGACGGGGTCGGCGAGGAAATCCAGACGCAGTTCCTGGAAGGCGAACTCCGGGAGCAGGGCCGCAGAATGCGCTAGGAGAGCCTCAAGCGTGGGTTGCGCGATCGGAACGCAGATCGGCGGTAACAATGCGCGTCGTGGGCGCTCGGCTACGGGGTCGGCGAAAAGCATCTTCGTGGCGAATGCTACCTGCCCGGGTAAACGGGCGCAAGCAGGGTCGGGTGGAACGGGGGCAGGACATCAGCATCGAACGGCATCCGGATGTGGAAGTGCGCTGACTAGAACTACGTGGAATCGGCGAAGAATAGCGAACATCATGCAACCTATGACGTCGCACGGCGTCTAAATTGTTAACTGAGAGGCATTCCTTACTGTCCCACCTTGTACTACTTCTTCCTTTCGTCCCTTTTTGGGGCACCCTTCCCACCTCCTCCGTAATTCCCACCTTTAAGCCTCTCTGGGCCCGCTGGAAAGCGGGCCTTTCCTCGTTTGCCACTCTTTTATTCTCAACTGCAAACTGCGGCGTGGGCGTATGAGCACGTTGCGACATGGCGAGCAGTCGTTTGGCGAAGCAGAACACCCCACGCTCATTAGAGTGCCGGTCTGGAGTCACCTGCCTTGGCTGCGGGCGGCGTTCAGTACGCGGACCGGCGGTCTGAGCCAGGCCTATGGACCCAACGAGCAGAACCTGGGCTGGACCCGGGAAGACGATGCGGACATTGTGGCCGCCAATCGCCTTCGCTTTCTCCAAGCGACCACCCAAGGTGCCAAACTTCGTCTGGTCACGGTGCGGCAAACTCACAGCGCCGACATATGCGACCTCGAGCCTTCCCTTGCCGATGAATACCCGAGCGCAGAAGGCAGCGGAAATGGACGGTCGCCGCTCGAAGGCGATGGCCTGATCAGCTCCCGCGCTGGGCTCGCCCTGGGCATCCTTACCGCCGATTGCGTTTCCGTTCTGATGACGGATACCCGCACCCGGGCCGTAGCCGCCTTCCACGCCGGTTGGCGGGGTACGCTGGCGCGTATCGTGGAAACCGGGGCGAACACCCTCCGCTCTCGGCACGGATCGCGGCCCGGCGACTTTCTTGCAGCGATCGGACCGGCCATCCGGCCCTGCTGCTTCGAGGTTGGTGAGGAGGTACGGTCCGCCTTCAGCGCGGAGTTCCCGTACGCGGACAGACTCTTCTCGACGCGGCCTGAGTCAAAGCAATCCCGCCTTGATCTGCACGAGGCAAATCGGCGACAGCTACTGGAGGCCGGTTTGGCCTCCAAGCAGATCCAGATTGTGGATGAATGCACCGCCTGCTGCCGTGCCGCGGACGACCGGCGCAAATACTTCAGTTATCGGGCGGAGAACGGGGTAACGGGGCGTATGTTGAGTGTGATCGGCGCGGTTCCGGACTGAGCCATCCTCTACATGTGAGCGACCGCCTCATCGCCCCGAGTGAAATTGGAGACTCCGTTCGGCTCCGCCCGGGGCCGAAATCTAGCATCTGTCGTCTCACGCTCTGTGACCTAGACTTTGCTCCAGGCCCATGATCTACCGGCCGGGCGGAGCCGGCACCATGACCGCATTGGGATCGACCTTGGGTATGCCGAAGTGACCGCCGAGATGCACGAAATCGAGCGGTCGCAGCAGGCCGGAGACCTCAATCACGTTCATCTGGCGTGGCGCGCGGACCAGGATGGCTACGTCGTCGATCTCCGCGCCGCGAAAGTGCAGCCAGAGATCGGTGATGGGCTTTTCCGGTGAGGCCTCCTCACGGGGGCTGACATGCGCCTCTACCAGGTGCTTCCAGCCGGCCGCGCCATAGGCTCCGCGCAGGGCTGCCAGCGCCTCCGGAACATAAAAGGCCGGCTCATGGTAGCGGTAATTTGTGACCGTGACGGAGTTGAGCGCGGCGGGCCGATTGCCGAGTATCGCCTGCAGGGTGTCACGATCCAGGGTGAACGACGTGTGCGTGGCCGGTTGCGAGGTGAGACCGGCAAGGGCCTCGGCCACCCCGGGCGGCTGCGGAGCGCCGCCGGCAGACGGAGGGGGATACGCTGCCGGCGGCGGCGGTGGGATCGTACCCGGGGTCGTCGGGGCACTGTCCCCCGGGGGCGCCACGCGTTCCACCGGCGCTTGCGCGTGCAGGTTGCCGAGCACCAGAACGCTCGCGAGCGCGGCGGTCGAACCCACAGACCGTACCTTTTGCAAGAACCGCATGCGAGGTTAGACCCGGGTAGCGGCCCGGGAGTTTCGCGGTCTTATGGAGAAAGTGAAGCTACCGGTCAGGCCGCGGCGAGCAGATACCGGCGAGCAACGCTATTGTGAGGCGCATGGCTATTGTGAGGCTCGGGCTATTGTGGCGCTCGGGCTATTGTGGCGCTCGGGGCGCGAAGTAGCCCTTGCGGGCGTGGACCTGGTAGCGCTGGTCGAGAGAAACGAGGTAGATGGTGCGGAAAGCACCATCCTGTTTGAAGTCCGAGGGGACGTATTCGAGTGCGTACTGGGACCGGAGCTCCTGCTCCACATTGGCAAAGCCCGTGGCCATGTCCTCCAGGCGGGTCGGAAAGAAGGCGCGGCCGCCGGTGGCGTCGGCGATGCGTTGCAGCACATCGTCGCCCTTGTCCTTGCTGGGGCTGACGTTGGTGGAGATGGTGTAGATGATGGTTTCCGCACGCTGGCACATCTTGATGGCGTCGGACTCCTGTGAGCGGCTGTAGTCGTCATCGCCGTCGGAGACGAGCACCAGCGCGCGGCGAACAGGGACGGTATCTTTGAGCGTCAACATCTGATCGCGGCAAGTTTTGTAGAGCGAATCAAAGAGCGACGTACCGCCGCCGGGGCGCAGCTTATGGATACCGGTGTCGAGCAGATCGATGTGGTTGGTGTAGTCCTGCGCGAGGTCAGTCTGCACGTCAAAACCTTCGACAAAGGCGCGGTCGGCCGGCCGCAGCACCTGCAGGAAGAAGTCAATGGCGGCCTGCTGCTCAAAGTCGAAACGCGAGCGGATGGAATTGGAGGTGTCGAGCATGATGCCCACACGCAGCGGCAGATTGCTCTGCTGCTGAAAGCGAACCACGCGGGACGGCGGCCGGCCGTCGTCGAGCAGACCGAACTGCTGCTGCGGCAGGTTGGTGATGAAGTGACCCCGCCCGTCCGTGACGGTGAAGACCAGATTTACCTCTCGCGAGAAGACCTGGATGGTTGGCGTGGCCGGGCCGGGGGGCGCGGCCTCATCCCGCGGCTGCAGACTGGGCTGACCGGCCTGCGGTGTTCCGGGCGTCTGGATTGCCGGCGTTTGGGCGGCCGGCGGATTGGTCGCGGATGGGGTCGCCGCTGGCGTGGTGGCAACGGGGCTGCCGGTTTGGGTCAGGGCCGGTATCGGGCAGGCCACCGCGCAGGCCACCGCGCAAAGGAGCGACAGACGTGTGGCGGCCAGATGGGATCGAACTCGTGCGAATGCCGCATTCATGTCGTCTCCATCTTACCCAAAGCGGTGCACGGCGGGAGCGGTTGCGGCATTTCCGGCTACGCCTACACTCAAGGCAGGCATGGTTCTGACAGCGCCAGAGATCGATCTGTCCACAACGGCAGCGGACATCCGCTCTCTCCGGGGGGTTTCATGCGCATCGGTGAACTAGCCAGACGGGCGGCCGTAACGCCGCGAACGGTGCGTTACTACGAAAGCCTCGGGTTGATCCCGGCCGGCGAGCGCGAAGGAACCGGCCAGCATCGTTATCCGGAGCAGACGGTCGCCCGTCTTGAAAAGATCGACCAACTCAAGCGGCTCGGCCTCAGCCTGGATGAGATCGGCGGCGTAATCGATCTGTACTTCACGGACCCGACAGGCAGACAACCGAAACGCAAGGTGCTCGACCTGATGCGGCGTCATTTGGCAGAGACCGAGGAGCAGATCGCGTCCCTGACCAGGTTTCGAACGGACCTAAAAAGTCATATCGAGCGTTTCGAGCGCTGGTTGGACGAAGCAGAACCGCAGTAGATCGACCATGTGCCTAGGCCTAACATGACGTTTACGTTATGATGAGGTTGGAGCAACCCCGAACACTCCTCGAAGGGGCGCTCCGAAACGGAGAACCACATGCAGGTAGGTGTAATTGGTCTTGGCACCATTGGCAAAATCGTAGCCGGCCATCTGGTCGCGGCTGGTCTTCGGACCGTGGTCTGGAACCGCTCGCCGCAGCCCGCGGAGGAGTTGGCCGCGCAGGGCGCAATACGTGCCGGTACGCCTGCCGAGGCGCTTCAGTCCGATATCGTACTTTCACTCCTGCTCGACGACGCAGCTGCCCGTGAGGTTTTCCTCACGAGCGGCGTCCTTGCCTCCGCCCCGGCCGGCACCATCCACGTCTGCATGTCGACGATCTCGACAGCGCTGGTGACGGAGCTCGTCACCGCCCACCGGAGGCATGACCTACACTATGTCGCCGGCCCGTTCTTTGGCGTCGCGCAGGCCGCGGCAGCTAAGCAGTTGAACATCGTGACCGCGGGCGGACAGGAGATTCTCGATCGCGTTGAGCCTGTCTTGAGCCTGCTGGGCAAGACCTGGCGTCTAGGTGACGATCCGCCCTTTGCACATCTCGCCAAGATCGCCGGCAACATGATGCTCGGCTGCGCGGTGGAGGCGATGGCGGAGGGCGCGGCGCTCTTTTCGTCCCGCGGCGGCGACCCGGCCCCGTTCCTCGGCATCATGACGCAAACGCTCTTCAACGCGCCCATCTATCGCAACTACAGCGGAGCGCTTACCGCGCCGGCCGTCATCAGGCCGGGGGTGGGCGCGGCCTCCATGTTGCCGAAAGATATTAGGCTCGCCCTAGGGGAGGCCCGGTCGACGAAAATACGGCTTCCCTTTGCCGAGATCATTGAGCAACGGCTGCAGACGATAAACGAACGCGGGCTGGCGGATCTGGGAACAGCGGCGGCCGTGGCCCGGATTGCCCGTGAGCCGTGCGAAGTCTGATTTCTGTCCGCCGGTTCGAGCGGAGCGAAGCACCCAGATTCACAACCTTGGAACCGCGCTGCTAGAGCGGATTAGACAATGTGTAAAGAACAGGCAAAAGCAAGAACAACCGTAGATTCCCTTCGGGTATGACAATAAAGCGCCGAAATGCCTCTACTTCATCGGCTATTTTGCTTTAGGTCAACTGCCTGGGTTTGCGCGCAGGCCGGGTATAGAGCCATGCCCACGCAATCAGCGGCACCTGCAGGGGCAGACGCGCCCAGAGTTGCCATTCCGGCAAGGGGTGGAAACGTTCGGGATGCTGCGCCATCCAGAGATTTGCCGGAAAAACGCCGATCAGCAGGGCGATCAAACCCCAGGCCGCCGGACGGCGCGTGGCCGGGATCAGAACACCAAGGCCGCCGGCGATCTCCGCCGCGCCGGAAAGTTGCACCAGCGCCCGATGCGCGGGCAGGTAGTCGGGAACTATGGCGGCAAATGCACGGGGGAGAATGAAATGGGTGATGCCGGCGCCGACATAGATCAGCCCCATGACAAGCCTGCCTGTTTTCATGCACGTCCTCCCTGGTGCTGAGTGTGACACAGGCACCTCAGCAGGACTTGCCTATGGAACTCGTCTCAGCGCCTTTCAACCCTTGCGAATCGCAGGAGATTACGGCGAGGCAGGAACCACCTGCACATCGCCATCGGAGTTGGTATAGCCGCGTCTCGCTTGAATAGCGGCATCCGGATACTTGGGGACCTTTACCGTCAGCGTGTGACCGCCCGGTGATTCGCCCTGCCCGACGTCGATATTCAGCAGGTACATGTTATGGGCACGGTTCGTCATCGTTAGGAGATCTCTGGAAAAGGCCTTCCTGGAATCAGCGAGGAAATACTCGCCTCCGGACAGAGTCGCGAGCTCCTTCGAGACATTCTTCTTCAAGCCGACAGCGACCTCCAGCAGGAAGCCGACAGGCCCCGAGACGATGCCTACCTGCCCTGGACCGCCGCCGTATTTGAGATCGTGGACCATCTCGCGCTTAAGGGGGGAGTAGGACAGCGCGTCAACCAGGGTATCTGTCTCGGCAAGGCGCTGGGCAAGTTCGGCACCGCTGATCAAGGAGCCGTGATCTCTTGTTTCGCTCAGCAGCAGGATGATGTGTCGAGAGGACCTATCCTGTTTGCGGAAGAGCGACAAGGCATAATCGACCGCATCCATAGTGGCGACGGTATCGCCTTCGCAGGGTGCTAAGGAGCCGATGGCTCTGTCCACCTTTTCGTCACTCTCGGTGAAGTTCTGGACCAACTCCGGCTCTTCCCCGTACCGAACAACCGCCACATCGTGAGCGGCAGCGCCCACGAAAGACTGAAAGGATGCGGACAAATTTCTAAGCAGTTCCCAGCTGGCAGCCGCCGCACCCGAACACTGAACGACAAGGACTACCGACAACCTGGGAGGGTCTGAGCTGTCGATGAGATACACGGGCTTTCGTTCCCCATTGTCCCGCACTTCAAAGTCGGAGCTGGAAAGCCCGTAGAGCGGTCCCACCTTCGTAACGACGGTTGTTGGAATCATCACAGAATTACGCGTCACCCGATAGGTGGAGTCGGGCGGCAACGGCGTCTCCTGGGCCGTCGCGACATACCCTCCGGCAAGGCACACTGCAAGCATGGCGGTATGCAGCACACCTATTTCGAACATCACCTGGACCCTCGACAGGCAAAGAATCAACGCTGCCACCCGTTCCGACCGGCCCACCTCGAGGGAGTTAACGCACTGGCTACCGACCCATTCACAGGGCATAATGACCCGAACGGAACTGGCTAGCAAGACATATGGGGAGGGCGCGGCCGCGCCCTCCCCATTGAAAGCACCTTGGGTTACTTGCCGGCCAGTGCGTCACGATGGTTGCGCACATAATCGTGGGAGATCATAATGTGGGCCTGCTGCTCGGTCAGCAGCTGCCGAATGGGTAGCGGCAGTTCCTTGTCGAGGGCCTCCTTGTAGGCCTTCTTCGCGACATCCTCACCCTGTTCGGAGGTGACCAACAGCTGGTGGTCGCTGCCCGCGCCCAGGTGAGCCTTCAGGTCGCCCCACACACGGTGAACGGTGCCACCGGTGGTGCCGGACTCCTTTACATCGGCCATACCGGCGCGGTGCAGCTCATTTTCCAGCTCAGCGCGAAAGTTGGCGCGCTTCAGACTCTCCGCGAGGAAGTACCGCTTCAGCGTCTCGTCTTTCAGGTGCTCGCCAATATCGGCAAAGCCCTTTTGCCCGTCGATCAGTACCTTGATCACGTCAAGAAGTACACGCTCGGTCTCTTTATTCTTATCCGATCCGTCCAGTTCGTTCGCCATCGCTGTCTCTCCAGAAATCCACACTGCCAGGCGGCCGATGCAAAGTGCATCGGCGTGCATCTTCGGCGTGCCCTTCTAAGGATGCGCCCCATCGCCCGACGTTTGCCTGCCCATTTCGTGAGCCGTTTGCCGTGGCCGCAGGTCCGAGCCCGGGTGTCCACCTTGGTACTGCCCTTTTGGGGCTGCTCCCGAGCGGTCTGCACCTTCTCGATGTGAAAGAATTGGATTGCTCTGGCTTGCGATCTGTCGCCCCTTCGACCCCGCGAGGTCAAGCGGTTCCGCGCGCCCCGAAGATGAAGTCACAACGTCTTGTATACGCGCCTACGCGCAGCCGCCGGCTGAATGAAGTTCTCGGTCTGGCCGTGCTCGCCGCCGCCGGCCTCCTCCTGCTTTCCCTGCTGACCTACAACGCGGCCGACCCGTCGCTTGACACCGTCGGCAGCGGGCTGACTCCAGGTCATCCGGCCCACAACTGGACCGGCTTGCTTGGAGCGTACTTTGCAGACCTTTCGCTGCAGACGGTGGGCATTGCGGCACTGCTGCTGCCACTGGTAATCGGCCGTGTCGGCATGTCGTGGATGCGCTCGCGGGCGGTGGGCGCGGGATTGGTGAAAACGGCCGGTCTGCTGCTGTGGCTGCTGTTCGCGCCTGCCGGCGTGGCCCTGTTGCCGCTGCACCTGAACTGGAAGGGCGCACTGCCGCTGGCGGGGGTCGAGGGCCTGGTGCTGGCGCAGGGACTGGTGCATCTGCTGAATGCCCCCGGCGCGGCGATCTTGACGGCGTTGATGATCGCGCTCTCACTCTATCTCGCTACCAGCTTCGCGCTGAATACCGCGCCGCAATGGTTCACAGGGCAATTTGCCTTTCTGCGCAGCGGCCGCGAGGGCGTGGCGCACTGGCGCAGCCGCCGTGCACAGCCTGAGATCGCGGCCGCTGCCCCGGCGCGGGCTCAGGACGAGACTTCCGAAGACGAACTGCCGGAGGCCGCCCGCAATTCTCTGTTGGCAGGCCTGCTGCAGCTTTTCAGCCGCAAGAAGGCCGCGGTAGCCGCGCTGATCGCGGAGCCGGAGGGGGAGAACGCGGGCGAAGCGGCCGCTGTCTGGGAGGCGATGCCGCGTACCAACGTCGATCACCCCACGCTGAACGGCCTGGCGGCGGCCAGTGCCGCAGCCGCACCCTTCGCCGCGCAGCTGGCCGCCGCGGCCACGCCGCTGCGAGGCGGTGAGCCGAAGCTCGGCGAGCCCCGGATTGTCGAGGCCCGCTTCGGTGAATCGAGCCTGCGGGAGGCCCCTGCAGGCCAGCTACATGCCCGCGAAGGGAGGCACGATACGCCGATTCGCGAGACGCTCGATCACCCCGGAATCCGGGTGGAGGACGACGGCTGGCTCGACGCCCCGGAACGTCCGTCGTTTACGCCGATCCTGAACGAAACACCGAAGCACACATCGCACGACCTACCCCTGCTAGCCGGGACCTCGGCAGCCCTGCCCATTCCAGCCGCACTGCCTGTCCCCGCCGCGCTGCTGCCGGGCTCCCCGGCTGCCGGCGCAGGCCCGCAGCTGGTGCGCCGAGCCTCGACGGTCCCCACGCCGGAGCCTTCGCCCTACCCCATCCCGTCCCCCTTTCCCGATCCCGCGCCCCTACCCGACCCCGTCCCGCCGCCGCAGCCGGTGAATGCGCCGGCTGCGGTCCGCGAGCGATCTGCCCTTCCGGCGCAGCCGATGGCCCAGAGCGCACCTCAGCCTGCTCAGGCGTCCGCCCCGCAGCGATATAACTCGCCGCAGCGCACCGCGCCCTCGCCGATGGCCGATCTGCGCGACCAGAACATCGCCTTCGGCAACCGCGCCGACGCGCACCAGCTGCGCGGCTTTCAGCCCGTGAAGTCGATCAAGGGCTACGAGCTGCCGCCGTCCACGCTCCTGCACCAGGGCGGCAGCCAATCCGTGGTCCGCGAAGACGCCCTGCGCGCCGAGGCCCAGGTGCTGGTGGAAAAATGTGCCGAATTCGGCGTCGCCGGCCGCGTGGAGCAGATCAACCCCGGTCCCGTGGTCACCACCTACGAATTTCGCCCCGACGCCGGCGTCAAATACAGCCGGGTCACCGGGCTCGCCGACGATCTGTGCCTCGCCATGGCCGCGGAATCCGTCCTGATCGAGCGCATGGCCGGCAAATCCACCGTCGGCATTCAGGTGCCGAACACGGAACGCGAGACCATCTGGCTGCGCGATGTGGTGGAAAGCCCGGACTTCGCCAGCCCCACCATGCGCCTGCCGATTGCGCTCGGCAAGGACATCGACGGCCGCATCGTCACCGCCGATCTGGCCAGCATGCCGCACGTGCTCATCGCGGGCTCGACCGGCTCGGGCAAATCGGTCGCCATCAACGCCATGATCATGAGCGTGCTGTTCCGCTCCACGCCGGAGCAGGTGCGCATGATCCTGGTCGACCCCAAGCGCGTGGAATTGGGCATGTATGAGGGCATTCCGCACCTCTTCACACCGATCATCACGGAGGCCAAGCTCGCCGCCAATGCGCTGAAAAACGCCGTCAAGGAGATGGAGCGCCGCCTGAAGCTGCTGGCCGCCAACCATGTCCGCAACATCGACCAGTTCAACAAACTCTTCGATGTCGGCTCGGAGTACCGCTTCGAGGACGCGAACCAGGAGCCCCTGCCCTACATCATCATCGTGATCGACGAGCTCGCCGATCTCATGATGCTCGACCGCTCCAACGTCGAAGAGGCCATCACGCGGCTGGCGCAGATGGCACGCGCGGTAGGCATCCACCTTGTACTGGCAACCCAAAGGCCGAGCGTGGACGTGATCACCGGCCTGCTGAAGGCCAACGTGCCCACCCGCATGAGCTTCCGGCTGGCGACCAAGATCGACTCGCGCACCATTATCGACACCAACGGCGCGGAGGCGCTGTTGGGACGCGGTGACATGCTCTTTCTGCCGCCCGGCACCAGCCGCCTGCAGCGCGTGCACGCGCCGTTCGTGACGGAAAAGGAGATTGCCGGCGTCACCGCCTTCTGGAAGGCCCAGGGCGAGGCCGAGTACGTCGAAGGCTTCCTAGACGGGCCAAAGGACGACAAGGCCGACGACGGCTCCGGCACGGCCAACGAGGGCGCGGAGGCCGACCCGATGTTTGACGACGCCGTGCGGCTGGTCTTCGAGTTCGGCAAGGCCTCGACGAGTCTGCTGCAGCGGCGGCTGCGCATCGGTTACGGCCGCGCCGCACACCTGATCGACATGATGGAGCGCGATGGGCTCGTCGGCCCGGCCGACGGCTCCAAGCCGCGCGAACTGCTGAAGCCGCCCAGCTACTTTAGCGAGGTGGACGCGGCCATCCGCTGAGGCTGGAGCGAGTGAGGCTGGAGCGAGC
>CAXTBJ010000048.1:0-4263 GCA_964242585.1 uncultured Bryocella sp. | reverse complement strand
GAGGCTGGAGCGAGCTGCAGCAAGGGCCGGATGCTTGGCATCCGGCCCTTGCTTGTGAAACAGGCGGTTACACGGTTGTAATGGCGCCGTTGAAGCCGGCCGGGAAGAAGCCGCCCTTGTTCGTGCCCGTGGCGGAGTTGCCGTAGGCAATCGACAGCACCTCGCTCGTGTTGCGGATCACCGCGAGCGCCTGGTTGAAGCTGTTGTCGAAGTAGTTGACGCCCACCGGCGGCGGCACCACATCCATGCTGTCCAGCGGCAGAATCTTGATGCCGTTCAGATCCACCAAGAGCTGCAGGTTGCCGGAGTGCAGGGCTTCGGTCAGAGCGATCTGTGCCGCGGTCTGCAGGATGGTGGCGTCAATCAACGTGATGGCACCGCCATAGGCCGAAACGCCGGTGACCTCGAAATCACGGGCCAGGGTCAGAAACCCGGCCAGCGTATTCATCGGCCCCAGGGCGTCCAGATTGATGGCGGGCTTGGCGATGGTGTACTGATCGCCGAGCGCGGACTGGATCAACAGCACGTGGTTGACCTCATCCCGCATCAGCTGCATGGCAACCTTCTTCAGCGGACCCACGGCGTCCAGCTTCTCGAACGGCACCTTGGCGCCGCCGGTGGTGGGACCATAGGTGCCGACCGCACCGGTGACGGGGATGCCGTTGTCGAGCAGGCCCTTGCCGGTGACGGCATAGGAGTAAAACTCGGCTTCGAGGTACTCGAGGTTGAGCGCGAACTGCAATACGGCGATGTCCGTGGCGGACAGACCTGCGGCTTTCACACCCGTGGTCGCGAGCCCGGCCTTTTGCGCCAGGCTGCTGCCGTCGAACGCACCGAGATCGGTGGCCAGTACGGCTGCCCCCGCGAGACCCAAGCCGGCATAGCCGGTATTGCGGAGGAAATTACGACGATTTACTGAGGTAGCCTTCTGCTCTTTCATGAAAATCCCTTCTACAGACGAGGTTGTGGGCCCGGGTAAGCGAGATGCGACGGATGCGCCGTGGAGGCGACAGGTCAGGGCGCACGGGCGAGCGGCAGACTCTCACGTCGAGAGGTGCACCCGTGCGCGACAAGCCGGTCCGTCTCAAGCGAGCGCGGAGCCGATCCTCACTGAATTGGAAGACGAAAGGCAGAGGTTGAGAACAGCAGCAGACGGGAGAATAAACACTTTGGATGGCTTCTTGTGAGCCGGTACTGTCAGTCGATAGGCTTTCGATCTGCTCAGAAGAATGCTGAATGCCCGATACGGAAGCTAGCAGCGTGAGAAGAAGGAGTCAATTCAATTTTCCGCGCTGTTCGTGCGGCAACAAGAATCGGGGAGGGAGATCTTTGCCCACCGCTGGTCATTCCACGCCTACCGGCTACTCTCTGCCCCGGCTATTCCCTTCCGGTGGGCTTCGGCGCGGGATGCGTTCGCAGCCAGCGCAGCACCACGGCGCGGAGCTGCCGATAGCCGGGGTCGCCTTCGGGGAAGTTTCGAATCGTCCCATGCGCCGAGCCCGTATACCAGTTCAGGGCCAATCCTTGGGCTGGCGGCGGGGCCGGGGAACCCTCGGGGCTCTCGAGATTCTTGGGATTCTCTGGACTCTCGGGATTCCCGATGCGCACGTCGCTGGGCCGCAGCGCCCCTTGCGCCGCAGCCGCGTTCTCAAGCGAGACATAGGCCACCACGCGGCCCGCGGGAGAGAAGCGCTCGAAGTTGTAGACCGTAAGCGAGCGCCCGACGGGCTCGAAGTAGGCGCGCACGACCCAGTGCCCCGGACCGAAATCGAAGCTGTCGATCACATCGCTTTCGCGCGTGCTCAGGCCCGGCGCGCCCCGCTTGCGGGCCAGCCGCAGCACGGTGCGCTCGCCTTCGAACTCCTCCCAGCGGCCCAGCGCCGCCTCCACGATGACCAGGTTTTTCTGCGCCTGCCACAGCTCCGGCTGCTGCCTGACGGCGGTCCGGTAGGCGGTCTCGGCGGCCTCATAGGCGTGCAGGCCCAGTTGGGCGTCCCCCAGACCCAGCTGGGCCTGCGGGTCGCCCCGGCTATCTCCGGCATGTTGCCGCAGATAGGTTTCGAAGAAGCGCTTGGCGGCGGCAAACTGCTTGGCTTGCAGCAGGACGCGCCCAATCCGCAGGTCGGGATCGGCTCCCGGTAGCGTGACGGGCGCAAGGGCAGCAGCCGCCGGAGGACTGCCGCCAGTCTGGGCGGGCAGCCTCGTGACGAGCGCTGCAATCCACAGCAGGAGCCATAAGCCGAATGGAACGACGGGCCGTGACCACCGGTCACATCCGTCCTTCAAGCCTTGCCGCTGCTGTCTATTCTCTATCCGACTCACCCTGTTCAAACGTGCCTGTCTCCGTGTCCAGACGCAACTTTTGTTTGGACGAGTTGCAGCGCCGTTCCGCCCATGCTGCCCGCACAGGCCAGCAAAAGCAGCCAGAAGACTTCAGGGTGACGGTCGAAAAAGGGCCGGGTATCCCGCCGCGCCGTCCAGCGCGGGTTGCGGACCTCCGGTCCAAGGCCGGCCATCACGATCGGAGCGGTCATCTGCGGTGGGTCGGCATAGAGCGGCGCGGGAAGGGCCGGATCGCCGTAGCGGAGCATATATACGGGGCCTAAGACGGAGCCCGAACCCGAAACCGAGTCCGGAACAGCGGTGAAGCACACGCGCCGCTCGCGCATCTCCAGTGTGGCGGCCGCGAGCGGCAGCGGGGGTTTGCCCGCGTTCTGTATCCCCACCTCCACGGTCGCGCGGCTCGCGAGCGTCGCCCCGAGTGTGTCATGGAGGCTATTTTCCTCCACGTCGATCGGGTTCAGCCGCGAGTCGCCTGACGGCAACCGGACGCTTTCCGTCAGGCCCGCGTCCAGGGTCTCCGGATCGTTGAACGGATCGTCATCCGACCGCGCGGTCAGCAGCACCTCGCGGGCAAAGTTGGGATGCGCGCCCGGCAGCAGGTCCAGCCGCAGCTGCTCCACCGGCACGTGCGCCGGCACATGCAGCGTCGCCACAGTTGCCTGCCCCTCCTGCGTGAAGCTCGTCGTGGCAGCCACAGGGGTGTATACGGTTTGCCGTTCGCGGCTGGGGGGCACGGCCGCGCCCTCAACCAGGGTAGGCGGCAAATCGCGGAGCGGTTGGCCCGCGAGCGTGCGCAGCGCAAGCGTTAGGTGCAGCACCGGTGCCGTCCCTTCGGCCATGGGCAGCGTCGTCCAGCGGCCCAGGCCGAGGCTGTGCAGGTCAAATATGGAGAAATTTCCCAGAGATTTGAGCTTCACGAGCCTGGGGCCGTCATGCGCATCCGCCGCCGCCACGATCACCGTTCCGATGAAGTCCTGCGCGTTCACCCGCAACTGCAGCTCGGAGTAGGCCCGCGGCGGCATGCGCAGATCGAAGTGCAGCTCATCGCCGACACGGGTCATGTGCTCGACCGTTGCCTGGGCGGCATCGACCGGTTCAGGGCCGCTTTCGGTCAGGACATACGGCAGCTCCGCCTGCGCCGCGGAGCGCGGATCGGTCCGATACACGCGCAGATCGTTGTGAGCCGCCGAGGCCGTGTGCGCCAACACCGCGGCGTTCAGCACCGCGCAAACCGGACCTGCGGCGCCGGACGGCACGGCTATCGCTCGCTGCAGGCGCAGGTGTTCCGGTGCGGCCGGGGCCCCGATGTTGACCAGCAGCGCCGTTTGCCAGGCGAGAGCTGCGAGAAAGGCAAACCTGGGGTTCACGCGTGCAGGTCTCGCAGGCGTCCGCGAAGTTCTTGGAATTCGTGAAACATGTGCAGCGCTGACCCCTGCCGTAGATCGTCTGGGGAAGCCGCAGCGCGCCTGCAGGGACCGATCGGCATAACAACCCTGCCATGGTACGCGGCGGCTCGGCTGAACATATGTTGACTGTACCCCGCTTTACACCCCTTCTGACCCGTCCGTGTTAGAGGCATCCCTAATGCGATGCAGAACGCGTTAAAGAGCTCTCACCTGCCATGTATCGTCTCTACAGAACAGAGAGACATGCTTACGGAATCGCCAACTCGGAGCCGCACGCTCGTGGTGGAGGACGACGCGGTGATGCGTGAGCTGTTGCTTGCGCTGCTGGATCTGCGCGGGCATGAGGTGCACGTTGTCGAGTCCGGGGAGGAGGCCCTGCAATGGCTGGCCGGAGCCCCCGCGCCGCACCTGATCCTCACGGATATGCAAATGCCCGGCATTCAAGGAGGAAAGCTCGTTCAGGCACTGCGCAGCGCCATCGGGCCCACAACGCGGCTAGTCGGCATGAGCGGTC
>CAXTBJ010000047.1:25758-30792 GCA_964242585.1 uncultured Bryocella sp. | reverse complement strand
TTAAAACTCGAACTTGGCCTTCAGCTGAATCAGGCGTGGTGACGCATCGCCGCCGAGGAAGGAGCCAAGAATCGAGGTAGGCGGATTTACCGTCTTTGTGATGGTTCCGAGCGAGCCGCTGCCGATATCGTTCGACGGCTGGCCGAAGTTAGGGTGGTTGAAGAGGTTAAACATCTGGACGCCGAGGGTAAGTTTGGCAGACTCCTTGAAGTACAAGGGGAATGCCTTATTCACGGAAAGATCGGTGTCCGTGAACCCCGGACCAAAGACCTGATTGCGTTCCTGCTGACCGAAGTCTGTGGCGGTTGTGACACCGCCAGCCGCGGCGCAGGGTGTGCCCGAGCTCGTTGCTTGGTTGTAGATGCTGAAGCACTTCGTCGGCAGGTGAGCGACGATCTGGCGCGCTAATAAGTTGTTGGGAACACCGGTACCAGGATTTGCGTAGTTCGCGAGGCCGCCAGCCGTGGTTTCGTCTGTGAAGCTGAACGGCAGTCCGGTGGAGTGAAATGCAGTCCCAGCTGCCTGCCAACCGTCGGTGAGCAGCCGTGGGCCACCGAAGCGGGGAAGATTGAAGACATAGTTACCACTGAAGTAGTGGCGGATATCGTAATCAGCGTTGCCATAGTTCTGGCGTAGAAGAGCAGGGTTCGGGTTCTCGGTATTTACGGTGTTGCCGCTGAAGCCGTTGAAGCCACCGTTTGAGACCTCATCCAGCGCATGGCTGTAAGTGTAGTTCACCTGCAATGTCAATATCTTGGAGCGCTTGATCGCAGAGACGACCACGCCGTTGTAATTTGAAGAGGCACCGCTGAAGACCTGCGTAACGGTGGATAGGTTTGGGTTTGGTGCCGTCGTAGGAAGGCCGGCGAAGCCAGGAACGCCGGTGTTATAGGCGTTGATACTGACATCGTTTACAGGCTGGTGGTATGTATGGTTCCCGTTAAAACTTACATTTACAACGATGTTCTTTGCGAATCCCTGCTGCAGCTCGAGGTTGTACTCCTCATATGTCGGATAAGAGAGATTATTGGTCGCGCTCACGAAATTTGGAGCGCCGAAACCGGCTACCGCAGCGGAAAGGCTATTGAAGCTGCCCCCGGTGCGGAAACCACTCTGAAAGGCGGCGTTTGATGCTGCCGCAATCTGAGCGTAGCTCCCAGGCACAACAGGGTTAAGCGGTGCTCCTGATGTAAGGGCAAATCCTACGTTGGTTGGAGCATTGTTCAGGAGCGCGTCAGCGATCTGTCCCGGAAAAGCGTCGGCAAAGATGCCGAAACCTCCACGAAGCACAGTGCTGGATCCCTGACCGCGCGGAGACCACGCAAAGCTGATGCGCGGCTCGTAGCCAATCTTCTGGAAGTCTGCGTAGGCCTGATGCTGTCCGCTCTGGATAATGCCGTTTCCCGCGGCGTTACTGTAGGGCGTTGCCGTGGATGTGGGTAAGCTCGAGAAATCATTAGCAAGCCTGTCAAAGCAATTGGTTTGGCAGACTGGGTTCGAGTTGTGTTCAAAGCGAATACCCGCAATCAGCTTCAGGCTCGGAGTAACGGCCCACTCTTCCTGGCCATACGCTCCCAGGTTATAGAGCGCAACGGGCTGTGTGGGGCGGGATGGAAAATTCTGAACGTATTCCGTAGCTGATCCTGCTTCGAAGTCCTCTTCTGAAGTAGCCACAAGCGGGTCGATGGTTTCAACCTGAGGACCATAATCAGTGATGTCATCTCGGCGCATATAGAAGCCGGCACGCAGGGTGTGGTGACCGCGCGTGTAGCTTATGTCATCAGCGAACTGGTAACCGGTCACGGCGCGACCCTGGGGAAAGGCGAAATCATCGCCGCCCGGAAGAGCATTTTGAGAATCCGCTTGAAGGTCGCCATCAAGGAAGGCGAACCCAAAGGGAACAATGGCGTTCGCCGCTGTGGCGTTGGTGTTCTGGAAGATTGCCCGGTAGTAAATCGTTGAGAAAACAAACTGGTTGGTGAGATTCGGGGTGAAGGAGTGAGTTTCGTTCAGCTGACCTTCCCAGTCAGGCTGGGGACTGTTGGCGTCGAAGATCGGGTCCAGCAAGCTCGTAAAGGTAGGCTGCACACCGGAGTCGTACTTCATGTGCAGAAAAATCTGATCCTTGTCCGATAGCTTCTGATCGATGCGGCCCGTGTAGAGCTGCTCATGGGCAAAGTTGGCCGACTGCGCATTGAACGTGACGATATTGCCGAAATCCTTGTCCGTGCTGGGGACAGGAGTTGCCGCGGCGTAGGCCGGATTCTTTGTGTACTCGTTAAAGAAGCGCTGATAGAGCGGGAGGGCCGCCGCACCCTGTGCCGCGACCACATTGGCTTCCGTATTGGCAATGAACTGGGCGCTTGGA
The DNA here is from genome assembly GCA_964242585.1 of uncultured Bryocella sp. Lineage (GTDB taxonomy): Bacteria > Acidobacteriota > Terriglobia > Terriglobales > Acidobacteriaceae > Granulicella. The sequence goes on along the minus strand of CAXTBJ010000047.1, from coordinate 28,424 downwards.
GCGTAGATGGTGGCTCGGACCGGGATGATGACACGAATACCTTCCGTATCAAAGAAGAAAAAGGTCTTGTTCTTGAAGATCGGCCCGCCGATCGCACCGGCCCACTCATTGGCGTTGCTGCGCGGCTTTTTCTGACCGACCTGGTTATTGAAGTAGTCGTTCGCGTTCAGAACGCTGCCGTTCCACCAATAGGTTGCGTCGCCGTGGAACTGGTTTGTTCCGGAGCGGCTGATCTCGTTGACCTGGGTGCCACCTAGGCCGCCGTACTGGGCTCCGTACGCGTTGCTGATGACGGTGACATCACCGATGTCGTTATTGCCCAGCAAAAGATTGCTGGCACCCGAGTTATTTAGATTTAGAAAAGGATCGTTTTCGTATCCACCATTAATGGTGAAGGTGTTTGCGGTGGCAGGCAGACCGAAGGTTGAGAAGTTGCCGTAACCGCCCTGAGTGTTCATGACGGCTCCAGGAGCGGTCTGGGCGATAAAGGTCAGATCGTTGCCGGGATTGGGCAGAGTTTCCACCTGCTCCCTGGTGAAGCTGGTGGAAATTTCACCATTTTCGGTTTGAAGCAGCGGTGCCTCGGTCGACACCTCAACGGTCGTGCTGCTGTTGCCGATCTGCAGCTTGGCATCGTCCTCCAGAACCTGGCCCGCACCGAGCGTGAGGTCCGCAGCCGATGTCGTAAAGCCGCTTACACTGACAACAACATGGTAGACGCCCGGCGGAAGCAGCGATACGCGATAGGAGCCAGACGTACCGCTGGTCGCGGCTTTCACCTCACCAGTCCCCTTATTGGTCACGGTGATGGTCGCATTCGGCACGACCGCTCCGGTTGCATCCGTAACGGTACCTGCGATGTCCCCCGAGATATTTGTCTGTCCAGAGGCTGCTATTGAAGTCAGACTGATCGTGAAAAGCAGAAGGGGGTTTTTCATGCTCAACGCACTTCTGTGGAGAGCCTGCCTCATGAAAGTAACCATGCTACAGCGCACTGCACGTTTGGTGCCATTCCACAAACACACCAAATCAGCAGTTATGAAGGAGCTGGAGCCGATGAATATACAGAAATCTGCAACAAGATATGAATATATGAAAATTCATAACAGCATCATCCGTGATGGCGTGAGCGCCACTGTTTTGTGGAGTCTGCATGCCCGATTTTGACACCATCGCCGCCGTTTCCACGCCGCCTGGACGGGGGGGGATTGGGATTGTGCGGCTTAGTGGGCCCGGGGCTGTTGCGATGGCTGGGCGGTTGGTGCGGCTTCGCCAGCCGCTGGATCATGCGCGGGCTCGGTTTGGCGGAGTGCTGGACCCGGGGGCCGAGGCGCGTGAGGAGTCCGCGGCAGAGCGTCCCGTGATCGATGAGGCTGTGGTGACGGCATTTTTCGGGCCGCGGTCCTATACGGGCGAGGATGTGGTGGAGATTGCGACGCATGGTTCGCCGGTGGTGCTGGAGGCCCTGCTCTCGGCTGCGCTGGCGCAGGGCGCGCGGCTGGCGGAGCCCGGCGAGTTCACGCAGCGCGCTTTTCTGGCCGGGCGGCTGGATCTGACGCAGGCAGAGGCGGTCCACGACCTGATTGCCGCACGCACCCTGGAGCAGGTGCGGGCCGCGGCGCAGCAACTGGGCGGTGCGCTGAGCCGACGCCTCCGGCCGGCCAAGGAAGGCCTGTTGCAGCTGATCGCGCTGCTGGAGGCGGGAATGGATTTTGCCTCGGGCGAGTTGGACGATGTGGAGGTGGTGCCGCCGGAGACGATCGCCAGGGGCATCGGCGGGGTGCAGACGGCGCTGGAGGCGCTGGCGCGCAGCTTTCGCGGTGGGGCCCTGCTGCGCTCCGGGGTGATGCTGGCGCTGGTGGGGCGGCCGAATGCGGGCAAGAGTTCCCTGTTCAACCGCTTACTAGAGCGGCCGCGCGCGATTGTGACCCCCGTGCCCGGAACGACGCGCGATACGGTGGAGGAGAGCTGGTCGCTGGGCGGGATGCCGGTGCGGCTGGTGGATACGGCCGGTCTGCGACTGCACGGCGAGGCGGCGCTGGATGAGGCGGAGCGGCAAGGGATGGAGCGTTCGCGGGAGGCCCTGGCGGATGCGGACCTGGTGCTGCTGGTGCACGATGCGACGTTGCCGGTGTCGGCAGAGGAGGCGAAGCTGGCGGGGGAGCTGGCGGGTCGGCCGCACCTGCTTGTGCGCAACAAGATCGATCTGCTGGCTGGGACGGAGGACGCCGCGGTGGAGGTACCGGCCGGTGCAGATCGAGCGGAGAGGTTGGACGTTTCGGCGCTGAGTGGGGCGGGGCTCGAGGCGCTACGCGTGGCAATTTTGCAGGCACTGCATCTGGGCGGCGGGCTCATGGAGGCAGGCTCGTTGAACACGCGGCGGCAGCAGGAGAGTGTGCTTGCGGCCATCAGCGCGCTGGAGGCTGCCCGCGAGGCAAATGGCGCCGGGCTGCCGCATGAGATGCTGCTCCTGGACCTGCACCGTGCGTTGCAGGCGCTGGATACGCTGACGGGGCAGACCACGGCGGACGATATTCTGCTGCGGATTTTCTCCACCTTCTGCATCGGCAAGTGAAGGTGGTCAAGGTGTTTCAGAGAGTCCGGCCTGATGTGGCAGGCGGAAGAGGAGCCTCCTGACGAGAGAAGCCTCCTGGCGGGAGGAGTCT
>CAXTBJ010000047.1:23038-25658 GCA_964242585.1 uncultured Bryocella sp. | reverse complement strand
GCTAGCGGCGTAGGCGCAATAGATGGGCAACGGCGCAGAACCTTCGCTTGGGTAGGCAGGTGCCGATAGTTGAGCGGAACGGCAGACGGCCGCGCGGCGCCATTACTGATTGACGCCGCTGGCCAGAAATCCCCCATCCACCACAAGCGTTTGTCCAGTTACAAACGAGGCCGCCTTCGAGGCAAGGTAGACGGCGGCGCCCACCACATCTTCGGTGTTGCCGAAACGCCCCATCGGTGTCCGCATAAGCAGCTCCCTGCCGCGGGGGGTGTTGTCGAGCAGATCGGCATTGAGGGCGGTGCGGAAGACGCCTGGAGCGATCGCGTTCACGGTGACACCACCTTTTGCCCACTCGACGGCAAGCGAACGCGTCAGCGAGACCACCGCAGCCTTACTGGCGGCGTAGGCCGCGACCTGCGTGAGCGCCACGAAGCTGTTCAGAGAGGCGATGTTCACGATACGTCCGTAGCCACGCTCAAGCATGTGTTTACCGAAGATTTGACAGGCGCGCAACGTGCCGGTGAGATTGGTATCGAGGATGGCGTTCCAATCCTCCTCCGGCATGGTGAGCGTGGGCGTGCGCTTGATGGCTCCGGCGCAGTTGATAAGGACGTCTACCTTGCCAAGCGACTGGACGGTGGAGGCCAAGAGATTTTCCAAGGAGGAACGATCGCGGATATCCGCGGGGAGGCACAAGGTACTTCGCCCACGGGCTTCAATCTCGGCCGCCACCTCGTCCACCATCGCCACCCGTCTGCCGGACGCAACGACATCGGCGCCCGCATCGGCCAGCCCCAGGCTCAATGCGCGTCCGATGCCGGAGGTGCCCCCAACCACCACCGCCGTTGTGCCGCTAAGGTCGAAGATTCCACCCATTGCCGTTCTCCCTCGAGATGCCGTGCCTGCTCGGTGACCTTCCGTTGCAAGGATGGCTCTTCGGCTCGACAAGCTTTCATCAATTTGTGCTTCAGAACCCGTCAGCTTCTCTATCGTTTGAGTCAATCCAGTTTGTAGGCTTGCCTGACCAGGCGGTATGCAAGATCGTGTGCCACCTCGAAGGCCTCATCTTCGTCGAGGCGATGTTCGGCGACCAGCCGCGCGAGAAAGGCACAGTCCACACGGCGCGCCACGTCATGCCGCGCAGGAATGGAGAGAAAGGCACGCGTATCGTCGTTGAAGCCGACGGTGTTGTAGAAGCCGGCGGTCTCGGTTGCCGCTTCACGGAAGCGCATCATGCCCTCCGGGCTGTCGTGAAACCACCAGGGCGGCCCGAGGCGCAGGCATGGGTAATGGCCGGCGAGCGGCGCCAGTTCGCGGCTGTAGGCCGACTCATCCAGCGTGAAGAGGAGTATCGTGAGCCCGCGCTCGTTGCCGAAGCGCCCCAGCAGAGGCTGCAACGCGTGCACGTAGTCGGTCTGCGTGGGAATATCCGCACCGATGTCGCGGCCGTACTGTTGAAAGAGCGCACGGTTGTGATTGCGCAGCGATCCGGGATGGATCTGCATGACGAGGCCGTCTTCGACGCTCATGCGCGCCATCTCCGTGAGCATTTGTCCGCGGAAGAGCTCTTTTTGCTCCGCCGAGGCCGTGCCGGTGCGAACCTGCATATACAGCCGTTCGCTTTCCGCTGTCCCGAGATCCGCTGTACGCGCGGTCGGGTGGCCATGATCTGTCGCGGTCGCACCCAAGCTGCGGAAGCGCTCGCGTTCGGCCTGCAGGGCGGCGAGATAGCCGCTCCAGGTCACGGTGTCCTGCCCGGTTTGTGAGCCAAGTCTTTCGAGATTTTCAGTGAATTTCTCGAAGTCCGGATCGACGACCGCGTCAGGCCGGAAGGTGGGGAGGATGCGCGCCCTCCACCCGGAATCGCGAATGATCCGGTGCTGTTGCAGGGAATCGAGCGCCGAATCGGTGGTCGCCAGCACCTCAAGATGGAAACGCTCGAAGAGGGCGCGGGGCCGGAACGCAGGCGTGGTCAGCTTCTCGGAGATGGTGTCGAAGTAGAGGTCGGCCGTACGGCTGCTGAGCCGCTCCTCGAACCCGAAGAGCTCCTGGAAGGCGAAGTCGAGCCAGAGCCTGGTCGGCGTACCGCGGAAAAGATAGTAGTGTTCGGCGAAGATGCGCCACACGGCGCGCGGATCGCGCGGCTCGGGGACGCCAATCTCCAGATCCTTCAGCGCGATGCCCTGGCTGTGGAGCATACGGTGCACGTAGTGATCCGGTTGAATGAAGAGCCTGGCCGGATCGGGGAAGGGCTCGTTCGCGGCGAACCAGGAGGCCTGCGTGTGACCGTGCGGGCTGACGATGGGAAGATGCCGCACCGTGGCATAGAGCCGCTCGGCGATATGCCGCTGGCCTGGGTCGGCGGGAAATAACCGCGCCTCGTGGAGCAAACTCATCGAAATTGCCTCTGCTCAAGCCTCAGATGCTCGGATAAGGGGTACGCCGCGCCGTCACACCGAACCGAGATAAAGAGTCACTTCGTTTTAGCAATGTTGTCAAACAGCTCCCGTCGGCGGAACCCACGCGCGCGTCGCCATGTTGTCCGGGAGGTTTGCAGCTGCTCGGTTATGTGATCTCGCGCGACTATGCGATCTAGCGCGACTATGTGGTCTAGCGCGAC
>CAXTBJ010000047.1:8827-22938 GCA_964242585.1 uncultured Bryocella sp. | reverse complement strand
TCTAGCGCGACTATGTGGTCTAGCGCGACAAGAATTCAAGCGAAGGAATTCAAGCGATCGGTCGGATTTGCCGTGCTTTGCCGTGTGTTGACAGGCAAGAAGCTCCATGATTTATTAGGGGAACACATGCACAGCCACCTGTTTTCATCCTGCTGTCGCTGATGCGCAAATCCGTGCACTTGACCCTGTGTACAGGCTTCATAAGAGGCGTCCGCATTTCACCTGCAGGAGCAATGATGTGGCGCGCTGTGGATACTGCGCTTCATCCGCATGACGATACGCTCCGCGCTGCCTATAAGGGGCAGCCCAGCTTGCGACCGAAGATGCGGTCAGGATCGAACAAACCACGAGGTCACTGTGAAGAATCGTCTGCTCTCGCTGTTTCTGCTCACCTCGTTTCTGCCCGCCTCTACGCTGCTGACGCAGGCGGTCATGGCCGCTCCGCAACGGCATGTGACGTCGCCCGAAGAGGCCTTTGGATTTGTACCGGGCACGGACCGCAAGCTGGCGGACTGGAAAGAACTGGTCGCCTACTACCAAAGACTTGCCGGTGAGTCCGATCGCGTCCGCTTCGAGGAGTTGGGCAAGACGATGGAGGACCGTCCCTTTGTAATGCTGACCGTCTCCGCGCCCGAGAATCTGGCGCATCTTGCGGAGTACAAGAAGATTGCGACGAAGCTATCGGACCCGCGGACGACCTCTCCCGAGGAGGCGAAGGGACTGATCGCCAGGGGCAAGACGGTGATGGTCATCACCTTCAACATCCACTCCACGGAGATCGCCAGTTCGCAGACCGCGGCTGCGTTTGCGTACCGCATGGCGACCTCGACCGATCCGGATGTCCTGAACACGCTGAAGAACGTGATCCTGCTGCTGATCCCTTCGCAGAACCCGGATGGGGAGCAGCTGGTGGTGGACTGGTACAAGAAGACGCTCGGGACGCCGTCCGAGGGCTCGAATCCGCCGGTGCTGTATGCCAAATATGTCGGTCATGACGACAATCGCGACTGGGTCGGCCTGACGCAACGGGAGACGCAGCACACGGCCAAGGTGATCAACGAGTGGCACCCGCAGATCCTGTACGACCTTCATCAACAGGGCGCCGATGCGCCGCGTCTGTTCTTTCCTCCCTGGGTGGACCCGATCGATCCGAATATCGATCCGCTGCTGGTGTTTTCGATGAATGCGATGGGCACGCGGGCCGCGCATGACGTGGCCTCCACGGGCAAGACGGGCGTGCTGGTCCACGGCGTGTACGACTTCTGGTCGCCGCTGCGCGACTACATTTCGCTGCACAACGGGCTGCGCATCCTCACGGAATCGGCGAGCGCGAATCTGGCCACTCCCATCGAGGTGCCGTTCGACAAGCTGGGCACGGGTATCGGTTATGACGCGAAGGTCGCGGCGTGGAATTATCCGAGTCCCTGGATGGGCGGCACCTGGCACATGGGCGACATTGTGGCGTACCAGATGGATGCGCTGGCGTCGCTGACCAGGAGTGCGGCCATCGACCGGGTCCAGTTCCTTGCCGATTTCTACACGGTGAGCGATCATGCGGTGCACCCCAAGGCGGGGCCATACGCCTATGTGGTGCCGCCGCAGCAGACCGATCCGACGATGACTTTTCAGCTGGTGAAGACGCTGCACGATGCGGGCGTTGAGATACAGCAGGCCACGGCCCCGTTCGACGCCGGCGGCAGGAGTTACCCCGCAGGCAGCTACATCGTCGCGTTGAATCAGCCGTATCGCAATTTTGCCAAGACGGTGCTGGAACGACAGGTCTACCCGGACATCCGCCAATACCCCGGCGGACCGCCGCAACGGCCCTATGACGTGACAGGGACGACGTTGCCGCTGTTTTACGGCGTCGACGCGATTGCGGTCGAGCAGAGGTTTACGGCACAGGCAAAGCAGCTCGAGACCATTCCGCCCGTTGTCGGCAATGTAGCGGCGGGCGGCGACCGGGGCTACCTTCTGGACGACACGAGCAACAGCAGCCTGTATGCCCTGTTCTCGCTGCTGGGCGAAGGTGTGACGGCTTACCGTCTGACGGGCTCGGCCTACCCGAAGGGAACGATCTATCTGCCGCCGCAGCCGGGGCTGCAAAGCAAGCTCGCGGCCGCTGCCCAGAGCTTCGCCGTGACCTTCAAGGCCGCCAAAGGAGAGCTGCAGGGCAATGCGCTGGCTCTGAAGGCTCCGCGGGTGGGACTGTACAAGAGCTGGTCCGCGTCGCTCGATGAGGGATGGACGCGCTTCGTTCTCGACAGCCATGGCGTTCCGTACCAAACCGTTGTCGATGCCGACATCCGCAAGGGCGAGCTGAACACACGCTTCGATGCGATCATCCTCCCGGACAACTCCGCATCGGCCATCCTGACCGGCACCGGGGAAGGTCGTGGGGGAGCGGGCCGGCTGACGTATCCGCCCCTCCCCACCGAATACAGAGGCGGATTGGGCCCAGAAGGTGCTGCCGCGCTGAAGACCTTCGTGGAGAACGGCGGAACGATTATCACGAACAACCATGCTGCCACCGTGTACACGCGCAAGGAGAACTCAACGTTCACGAACGCTCTGGAGGGTGTGCCGTCAAAGGAGTTTTACTGTCCGGGATCGATCCTCGAGGTCGCTGTCGACACCTCAAATCCGATCGCTTTCGGCTCCACGCCCACGGTGCCGATCTTTTTTGAGACGAGCCCCACGTTCAAGGTCTCGGGCGATGCGAAGTCGGTGGCGCATTACAGCAGCGACAAGCCCTTGCTGAGCGGCTGGATTTTGGGCGGCAAATATCTGGACGGCACTTCGGCCATTGCCGAGGTGCCTACCGGCAAGGGCCGCGTGATCGCCTTCGGCTTCGTTCCGATGTATCGGGGATTGAGCGAGGTCACCTATAAGTTCCTGCTCAATGCCATGCTTTATGCAAGCTCCGACGCGACCACGCTGCCGGCCTCCACAAACACCTCGGTTCGGAACGCAACCGCCCCGGTGGGTAGATGAGCGGGCGATCTCGCCCGTGCATGGGAGCGGTCACGGTACCGAGCTAAGGATGAGCGGGGCCGCGGCTCCAGCCTGTTGCTCAGGCCCGTGAGACGGAGGTTGCGGCGGCGTCCTGCAACTGGGATTGGAGCACGGCAGCGTGGGCGGTCAGCACCGAGCCACATTGGCGGGGTAGTTCCGCTGCCAGCGCCAGAACCTTGGCGAGCTGCTGTTCGGCTCTCACCCGGGCGTTTTGTCTTGCCTCCTCGATGGAGACCGCCGGTGTTGCGAGAATTTGCACGAAGTTGAGACAGTTTGCGAGCCGGTCTTCCTCCACGTCGTGAAGATCGTCGGCGATCTGGTAGGCCACGGCGAAGGCTTCGGCCACGCGCTGTGCCAGCGGCCTGGCGAAGCCGAGCCCGGCCAGGGTGAGCGGCAGTTGCAGACTGAGGCTGATCAGTGAAGCGGATTTGCCTATGGCGAGAACTTCATATTGTTCCGCGGTTTGAGGGCTGTTCGACGCGTGCAGCTCCTGGGCCTGGCCACAGATCACATCCTGGGTGCGTGCGTGTACCAGGGCCGCAACCTCCGGCAGAAGCGTTGGTGAGCCGATGGTCTGGATCGAGGCATAGGCTGCGCCCAGCAGAAGATCGCCCGCGCAGATGGCCATGCCGTCGCCAAACTGATTCCAGGTGGATTTTTGGCCGTGCCGCAAGGGGGAGCGATCAATCAGATCGTCGTGCAGCAGCGAAGCGTTGTGGAGAAGCTCACAGACGGTGGCGGAGGCAATGGCCGCGGAGGCCGATACGCCGAGCCGAGCACAGGCGTCCAAACAAAGGCGCGCTCTGAGGCGATTGCCCGGTCTGGACAGGTGATAACGCGCTGCAAGAAGAGCGGGATTTGCCGAACTGGAGGAGCCGGCACATGCCCTGAGCATGGCCGACTCGACTTCAGCGACTGGGTCCTTCATAGGCATATCCGTTCTCTATGGCTATAGCGGTACCCCGAGAGGTGTGGAGCAGCCGCGAGCAGAAGACAGAGATCCTTCGCGACGCTCAGGATGACGGCAGACTCCCCACCTGCACGAGCACGGCTTTGGAGCAGATCTCCTGAAGGGTATGGCAAAGGAAGGGTATGGCGAAGGAAGGGTGCTCGTGCCGCTTTCCACAAGAAAAGCGGCACGAGCGAGACTTCGGACGCCACGGCGTCGTGAGCGCTGCTTTAGAGGGCCACCACATGCTGTTTATGCTGCGGCATCGCGGCCTCATCCTGACTTTTGCGAAGAGCGATGACGTAGATGAACAGGCCAAATCCGGCCTTGGCGAGAACGTCGGCGATGCTGTAGCCCACCTGGACACCGACGTAGGAAGAAGCCCCGGAGAGACCCAGCAACGGGAACAGATAGACGATCGGGTAGAAGAGCCAGGTGACAACCGTGATGTATCTGGCCGCGCTCACCATGCCGCGCGCATTTTCCGGCTGCTGCCCGATGGCGGCCTTCAACCCGAAGAACAACTCGTACTGGATGAGCAGGAAGAAGATCATCGACAGACACCACCAGAGGAGGCGCGTGCCGGATGCGGTTGCGTTCTCTCCCGGGTAGCCGAGAAGAATCATGAGAACGGCATAGATGGCCAGACGCGTCGATTTGGCTGTGCCCTCCTTGCCGGGAAGATTCATCACGAGAATGAGCTCCGTGACGAGCAACGGTACGGTCAAGAGCCAATCGACATAGCGATACGCGTCATTGAAGGGCAGGCCCGTGGTCGTGACCGTTTTATTGAGAACCGTGTAGGCCTGCTCCCAGCTATTGAAGATTCTGAAGTAGTGATAGAGCGCAATCATGGTGACGATGCCGGAGACCGTGACAGCCGTTTTGTAGGTCTTAGAGACCTGCGACCGGCTGAGAAAGAGAAAAATCGTCGCGGCTAACATTGAGGCGATGACAAAGGATAAAGCGTTGTACACCAGACTGTATTGCCCAAACGAAAGCTGCTCCATGATCAAAGCTCCGGTAGTGCTTTACGGTGAAGGACGTTGAACCATCCAGGAAAGGAGCTTCCTTGGACGAACGCCAGAGTTCGCGACAGGACGATCCTGTCACCCATTCTGGGGTCCGTCACGGAAGACTAAAAATATTTGCGCAGTGCTGGAACGGGAGAGAGGGGTACCTCACATTCGGGATAACAATAGCCGAAGTTTCGCAAGTTTTGCGAAAAAAATGCGGCCAATTTTGACCACAGAACCGCAAGCGTTTTGCGGGCCTGCGTGTTTGCGGAGCGGACGGGGGTCGATCCCCCGGCTTGTATGTGTAACTTGTATGTGTAAGAAGTTGCGGCTATTGCCCCCCGGCCGGCAGGTTGAGGGTGGTGGTGTCGTCGCCTGTGCTGAGGGGGGCGTCTAGAGCATTGGTGAGGGTGTAGTTCTGCAGGGCCAAGGCGGCTCGCCATTCTCTGTCCAGCGCCTGAATGTAGCCCAGTTGCAGGGTAAAGAGCATGTGTTGGGCTGTGAGTACGTGAGGGTAGGCGAGGGCCATCTGTTGGTATTTTGTGACCTCGAGCTGGTAGGCGCGGCGGGCGCGGGGGAGCATGGCGGTGCGATAGCGATCCGCGGTGGAGCGGGCGGCCAGATACTCCTGCGCATAGGGCTCGGCCTGGTTGCGCGTCCAGAGCTGGGTGCGGGTGACGTTGCCCTGAGCGCGGGCCAGCAGAGCTTCGGCGGCTTGGGTGTTGCCCTGGTTGCGATTCCAGAGGGGCAGCTGCACGCCGGCTTCGGCGAAACTTTCCCAACCGGCTTTACGGTTAGGCGAGCCCGCGGTGCCGACCGCGTTCAGGGATTCGCCGGAGTACCACTCGCCCGCCTTGATAGTGATATTCGGGACGCGCTCGCGCTTGGCGTCCTTTAACCGGGCTTCGGCGGCGGTGACGTCCGCCTGCGCCTGTTGCACGTAGGGACTCCTCTGCATGTCGGTAGCGACCATGGCCTCGGCGTCGAGTTCGGGCGGTTCCACGAGGCCACCGGTGAGGGGATGAGCGGGGAGCGCGGTTTGACCCGCATAGGTGGCCAGCTCCGCGAAGCCGGCGAGAAACAGTCTTTGGGATTCTTCAAAATCGGCTTTGGCGCCCTCCGCGGCGATTTCGACGTTGAGAACGTCCGAGGCGTCCGCCTGCCCCACCCGTTCCAGCTCATGGGCGTTGGTTTGGGTGTCCAAGGCAACCGCAAGAAGGCGGCCGTGGAGCACGACGGACTCCTGCAGGGCGAGGGTATGAAAGAAGCTGCGGGCTATGTCGTCGCGGACGCGGGCGCGCTGGACCTCAAGGGCAAACTCATTGGAGCGGCCTTCGGCGCGGTAGATGCCGCGGCGCAGGGCGAGTTTATGGCCGAGGACGAAGACCTGCGAGAAGAAGGCGCCCTCTTCGCCGCCGCCGTACTGGCCGCCGCGGATGTGGTCGCCGGAGTAGCCGATGACCGGGTCGGGCGGCAGGCCCTGTTGGCGGGCCTGGGCGGCGGAGCGGTCGATGTTTCGCCGGGCCTGGGCGAGGGTGGGATTGTTCGCCTCGGCGAGGGCGAGGAGGGTTTCCACAGTCAGGGGGTCACGGTGGACGACCTCGCGCAGGAGCTCGGGTGCGGGCAGGTCGGAGCCGGTTTCGAAGCCGGGGGCCTCGGGCTCCTGGAGCTGCTGTATGGGGACGGTGAGGGACGGGGTGTCAGTGGGCGTGGCTTGGGTTTGCGGGACCTGCTGGATTTGCGGGACCTGCGGGGCCTGCTGGGTGTGGGGGAATGGTTTTGCGGGATTATGGGTGTTCTCGGGACCCATGTTGGGCTTGGCGGGCTGCCTGGGTGGGGGTGGGTCCATCTTCATGCCGGGTTTCATGCCGGGCATGTCAGGCATGGTTTGCTGGGCCGGCAAGGTGCAGGCGGTGGCGCCCAGAACCAGGGTTACGGCTAGATTTCTGATTTTCATGAGGCTCCGAGGGCGTTTGGCGCGCCGGCCATTAGGGCTTACAGATCCGGCTTTGAGGCCCCTGTTGTGGTTAGCTGACGTTCCGCTGGGCGTGGCCCGGTTGGTACCGGACGCGCCATGGGTGATGTGGCCGGGGGTAACCTACTGTGCGAACTAAGTGGGCTGAAGAGGCCCTCGCCATTGCTTGCTACCCGAAGCAGAAGCAGATTCCTTCGCTTCGCTGCGGGATGACAATGTGAGAGGGTGGCCTGCGGCCAATTACGACTCCCTGTCGGACGGGTTGTATAGGGAGGCGTAGGGATCGTTGGGGCGATTGGCCTTTCGCATGGCGGTGACGACCGTGTCATAGCGCTCGGGCGGCAGCACGCGGATGAAGGTCATCATGCCCTGCATCCAGCGGCTCCAGTTGGGGTGGAGGCCGAGGTTTTCGGGCAGCTCGACGAGCCGGTCCATGTTCATCATGGGACCTTCCATGTAGTTGTCCTGGGGGAAATTAGGGACATTCTCGGCTTCGGGAGAGGTCTCGCTTGCCTGTGTCGCCATGCTGCGATTGCTCATGTCGAAAGCGTCGAGATTGCGCCTTTGCAGCGGGCTGAGCCTGAGTTGGGGATTGGACTCGGTGCCGGATTGCTCCTGCATGGCACCCATCATGCCGGCGTCGAGCTGGGTGTTTGCGAGAGGGCCGGTGGGCGAGGTCGCCTGGATGCCTGTGGCGAGGGCAGCGGCGGGGATGGAGGGGTCGGTAGAGGGGTTTTGTGTGTCCGGGACCTTCGGAGCCATGCCCATACCTTTCGGGCCCATGTCCATGCCGGGCATGTCGTTGGTCTGGCCCATTTTCATGGTGTCGGTATCTTTGGCGGCCGAACCGGTCGTCTGGGGTTTAAAGGACATAGAGGATATGCGGGTCATGGGACCGACCTGGGAGGCCATCTGGTTCATCATGTGGTGGGGTAGATGGCAGTGCAGCATCCAGTCGCCGGGGTTGTCGGCGACGAACTCGACCGTGCGGGATTGCGCCACGCCCACGAGCACGGTATTGCCGGGCCACCAGGCAGTTTCGGGAATGCGGCCGCCTTCGGTGCCGGTGACGTAGAAGGTATGGCCATGGAGGTGCATGGGGTGATGGTCCATGCCGAGATTGACGAAGCGGATGCGCACGCGATCGCCCTGGCGGACGATGAGCGGCGTGGTGGAGGGGCCGGCTTTGCCGTTGAGCAGGAGCCAGTTGAACTCCATCATCATGGTGTCGGGGGTGGTGCTGTTGGCTAGGACGGCGTATTCCTGCAGGTGGACGACGAAGTCCTTATCGCAGTGAGGGCGATAGGGAGTTTTGGGGTGCATGATGAAGGCCCCAAGCATGCCGGCGAGCTCCTGCATGGCCATGTGGGAGTGGTAGAAGAAGGTCCCTTCCTGCCGGATGGTGAAGTTGTAGGTGAAGGTCTCGCCGGGATGGACGGGCTCCTGGCTGATGCCGGGCATGCCGTCGTCCGCGATGGTGTCTTCAAAGCCGTGCCAGTGGAGCGAGGTGGCCTCGGGCAGATCGTTCTTAAGGATGACGCGGACCTTGTCGCCCTGCGTGACCTGGATGGTGGGGCCGGGGGCGGAGCCGTTGAAGCCCCAGACGTCGATGGTTTTATTCGGGGCGATCTGCCGCTGAAAGACGTGCGCGGTGAGGCGGAAGACCTTGACCTCGCCGTCGAGCTCGAAGGGGAGATCGCCTACGTCGGTGGTGACCACCGGGGTGGTGCGGATAGGGCCGGTGTGAGTGTCGAGCTTGGAGAGGGAGCCGCTGCTGATGCCGAGATAGCCGCCGTGCGCGGCCACCTGTGAGGGGAAAACGCCCGGGCGGAGCGCGGTAGAGGCGGCGGCGCGGTCGGCCGTGAAGAGGCCCGCGCCGAGGACGGCGGTGCTTTGCAGAAAGGCTCTGCGGTTCGGCATGGTGATCCTTTGTGTGCGATGAAAGGTGTGGCTTCGGTGTCTGCGGCAGCCTGTCCATATCGCCTGGGGCACCGGCGGAACAGGAGCCGGATATGGGCAGGCGAGGGATAAGTCGATGGGCTCGAGCGTGCGTGGCGTGGCGTGATGCGGCATGTGCGCACACGCGGGTCAGCGCGGAGCTCCGGCTCTGGGCGAGGTCTGGGGGAGCTAGACGCGGAGGGTGGTTTGCAGGAAGGCGAGCAGAGGTGTTCGAAGGGGAGGTTCGGAGGGAAGCCGGGGGGCGCTTCTCGGCTGCGCGATGAAGAGGGACACCGTTAGAAAAACGGCGTGCGGCAGCGCCGCGAGTTGCGCGGCCACGGGCAGCCTGTCTTCAAGGATCTGAGGCTGCTGAGCGCAGACGGCGTGCCGACAGGGAGAGGCGTGCAGGGCAGAGCCGCTTTGGGCGTGCTGCGCCGGTATGTCCAGAGCCCTGTGCGGCTGGGCACCGCAGTGCGTGCCGATTACCGGGGCACCCGCTCGATGGCGGCTGCCCGAAGTTTGGTGGCAACCGGTGCCCAGCGCGGTACCCAGCGCGCCGAGGTCGCAAGCGACCTCGCAGGCGGACGCCGCGCAGGAGCCTGAGAGCAGAAGAACTGCCAGCAGGGCCGCGAGTGTCGCTCGGAGGGTCACACCCTAAGTTTACCCCGGTGACGCGTGGCCCAGGAAGGGAGGGTGAATGGATGTGGACTGCTGCTTTGTGGGGTAAAGCGCGCTGCGGATTTTGCTTGAATCGTTGGAGGCCGAGGTGTGCGTTATGCGCCGGAGATGGGTGATGCGGGGCTCGTAGACTGGGTTCAGGGTGGTGTCGGGTGCGGGTTCGGGTTTTGCTCTTATTGCTTGCTGTGGGAGTGGTTGGGCTGGGGTACGTGGCGTTGACGCCGTTTGGAGGGGGGCGGGAGAGGTTTGTCGAGATTCCGGCGCACACGCCGTCGTTGGGGATCGCGGCTCTGCTGGAGAACGGTGGGGCGGTGCGCAGCCGGTGGGTCTTCTGGGCCCTGCGCGAGGTGGAGGGCGGCACGCTGAAGGCCGGGGAGTACCGGTTTGCGGAACCGGCGAACATGCTGACGGTGTACCGGCGGCTGCGGCGCGGGGATGTGTACACGATCGCGGTGGTCGTTCCCGAGGGTTACAACCTGTTCGACGTGGCAGCGGCGGTGCAGGCGGCGGGTTTGGCGTCGCGGGAGAGCTTTTTAGCCGCGGCGGCGGAGAATACGGGATTGATCCGGCAGTGGAATCCAGGGGCGACGTCGCTGGAGGGCTACCTGTTTCCGGATACATACCGGTTCAGCCGGCACGCGACGCCGGCGAATATGCTGGCCGCGATGACGCGTCGATTTGGGCAGATGGCGCTGCGGTTGGGGCTTGCCGGCCCGGAGGTGCCCGCGACGGTGACGATGGCGTCGCTGGTGGAGCGCGAGGTGCACATGGATGCGGAACGGCCGGTGGTGGCGGGGGTATTTGCGAACCGGCTGCGGCTCCGGATGCCGCTGCAGACGGACCCGGCGGTGGTGTACGCGTCGATGCTGCGCGGGACGTGGACGGGGGTGATCCACCAGAGCGAGTTGCACTCGGATTCGCCGTACAACACATATGCGCACCCCGGTTTGCCGCCGGGGCCGATCTGTAATCCGGGGCTGGCGGCGCTGCGGGCGGCGCTCGATCCGCAACGGACGGATTTTTTGTATTTTGTGGCTAATGCGGATGGGTCGACGCGGTTTGCGGCTACGTTGAAGGAGCATGGCGCGAATGTCGCGGCGTATCGGGCGAGGCTGCGGTAGTCGCGCCGGCACTGCTTTACGAGCCGGTTTTGTAGATTTCGGCTGTTTGGTGTCTGGAGACGGACACGCCAACCGGCAAGGGTTTGCTCGATGTGGGGAGTGACGCGACGGTCAATAGCCAAATGGCCTCTGACGCGACATGATGAGTTGTAGGGCAAAGCCCTTAAGACTTTGCATGTTTTTGCCAATCGCTTCAAGCGAAGGTATGGCGAAGTTTGCGGCTGGAGAATGGCTTATGGTTAACATAAACCCTTTCCAAGTAAATGCTTAGAATCCGCCATGGGATGTGGAAAATAATTCATTGACTCGGGCCTGTCGGACGGCTATAACCGCATCACTCCCTTCCCGAAACGGGAATGGGGTGAAGAGAGCGTTCCGATTTGAATGAGTGAATGAGCCTGTCCTTTCTCCCGACAGGCCTGTTCCGAACACCTTTCGAGCACATAGCCGAGCTTGCCACCGCGCCACGCGAGCGCGGGGCCCTGCCGGAGTGTTGCCCAACCCCGAGGAGCCCCGGTTGACCGCAGAGGTCCGGGAGCCAAGGACACAGATATCTGGAGGCGAAGTGAAGGGGATTTCCATGCATTTGAAGGTGTGTGAGGGATGTGGAGCGCTTTGGTTGCGGGCTCCGGGGGCTGGGGTGTACTGCCGACGGTGCGATGCGGTGTTGGCGGAGTTTCCGGACCCGCGCGGACGGAGCCGGCGTGGACGCAAGCCGAAGCCGGTTGTGTCCACGGCACGTCCCGTGTTGAGTACGCAGTAGAAGTCGGGCCAGATGGGGAGGTTTTGAGATGGGCAGTAAAGCCGGCAGTGCAGAGATGGAGACGGTCATGGAGAAGGCTAAGGGGTTCGGCGTGGTACTGGGACAGCAGGGTGTGGTGCGCGTGATGAAGGCGAGCGGACAAATGGGCGTGCGGGAGGGGACGACGGGGCGAATTGTGCCGTTGATGCTGCCCAGGGTGTGGGCGGTGGCAGGGACGGCAGGCGAGGTTGGACCACAGAAGACGGGTTTGCCGGCGGCAGCGCGGGAGCAGGCGGAAGCGCAGCGGCGGGGACCGCAGCCGGTGCGGCTGGAGGTGGTGGCGAGGGCCCGTGAGAACGGCCGCGACATGAGCCGCGACGCGGGCCGCGGCATGAGCCGCGATATGGGGGTGGAGGTACGGTTTTATCGCAAATATACCGAGGGCCTGCTGCGACGGTACATGCAGATGAGCATGGAGGCGGGACGGGTGCCTTCCATGATGGGACGCGAGGTGCTGGGGGGGAGGGCGAGCAGCTATCGGATTCACGGGTTCGACGACGCGGTGAACTTTCGGCTGGATGTGGAGAAGTGTCTGCGGCAGCTGGAGGGGCCGGAGCAGGAGGTGCTGCGGCGGGTGGCGCTGCAGGAGTACACGCAGGCCGAGGCAGCGGTGCTGATGGGTATCTGTCTGCGGACGTGCGTGGAACGGTACGGGCGGGCGCTGGACAGGTTGACAGGAATGCTGTTGAAAGCTCGGATACTGGAGCCGTTCAAGATGCTGTCAATGGGGCGGGCCTAGGACTTCCTCTGCTAAGTGCAATGGAATGAGTATCTTGCTTGCCTGAGATGAAGTTGCGCAGAGATCCGGGTGAGATTGGTATTCTGAGTTGGCAGATGAGAGTCGGGCGGAGAGGAAGGGGTGAGGGCCTGCAGGTGGGCCTTCACCCCTTCCGGTTTTGGGGGAACGGATGGCGGAGAGGGTTGGAGCCGGGCACAAGCGGGCGGCGAAGGTTGGGGACGAGGCCGCAGCGACGGCCATGATGCCACTGCGGCCGTCGCAGTGCCGGGCGTATATGCGGCGGGAGTTGGCGCGAGAGTTCCGCGGCATTGTGGATGGGTTTGTGAAAGGGGCCAAGAAGGGCAGTTGCCAGCATGTGAAGCTGGCAACGGAGCTGGTGGCGGCTCCGGCACGACAGAAGCGGCGGGGAAAGGGAGTTGTGCGGGAGTTGATTGAGGAGCTGGAGGGCGGAGTGGGTAGCGGTTGTTAGTTGTTGGTTGTTGGGATGGAGCGGGTTGCGCGCAGGTGTGGCGAGATTAAACGGCCTGGGCCAACCGAGCAAAGCAGGCGCGGGTGCCCTTCCCACCCCAGTGAGCAAAGTCGCCGGGAATCCCGGCTATGGAATGACCAACAAGAGGGTTTCCGGATAGTGGAGGTGGGCCTCCAGTGTCTTCGGCTCGGACTGGCGTGGATTTGTGTACGCCTTCGTGGGCGCTTGGGCATCGATATACTGAAGAGCTGTTCAGGAGATCGCCGTTTTACAGAAGCCGTACATGGGAAAGCTTTGCTTGCGAGGGCTGTTGGGGATCATTGGGCTGACCGGGTTGACCGGTTGTTTTTCCAGTGTGCACCGCGTGCAGCAGGTACAGACGATTACAACGCTCCAGAGCGCCAGTGTGGGCGAATTGGAACGGCAGATTTCCGCTCGGGATGCGGAGATCCGGACGCTGAACGCGTCGGTGCTGATTACGGCGAGCACGGGCGGCGGGAACGAGGGCAAGGTGAAGACCTATACCTCCTTCCGCGGCTACATTTTTGTGCGCAGACCGCAGGATTTGCGGGTGATTCTGCAGCTGCCGGTGATCGGCGGCGAGGCGATGGACATGGTCAGCGACGGGCGGAACTTCAAGATGCTGATCCCGCCGAAGAGCCGGGCAATTGTGGGCTCAAACGAGGTGACCACACCGAGCAAGAATGCGCTCGAGAACCTGAGGGCCCCGGTGTTTCTGGATTCGCTGCTGGTGCCGGGGGTGGCGAAGGACGAATTTGTGGCAGTGACGGAGTCTTCCCACATTGTGGAGGCGGCGCATGGACGCAAGCCGGAGATTTCAGAGCCGGATTATGAGCTCGAGGTGTTTCGGGTAATCAAGGGGCCTGTGCTGCAGCAGCGGCGCGTGATCCACATCAGCCGGGTGACGCTGCTGCCGTATCAGCAGGATATTTTAGACAATCAGGGGCGCGTGGTGACGCGGGCCAGCTATGCGAACTATGCGCCGATCGGGACGGTGCCGTTTCCGCGGCTGGTGACGATCCAGCGGCCGCTGGATGAGCTGTCGCTAACGATCGAGGTGACCAAGCTGGCGCTGAACGAGACGTTCGATGCGGATCAGTTTGAGTTGAAGATTCCGGCGAATGCGAATGTGACGCGGATGGATTGATCTGGTGGGTTGGTGCCGGTAGGTTGGTGCGGGTGCGAGCGAAACGCAGATTCCCTTCGGGAATGACAGAAAGAAGAGCAACGGCAGGAGCAGACGCAACTGCAGAAGCAGATTCCTTTCGGGAATGACAGAAAAGAAGAGCAACGGCAGAAGCAGACGCAACGGCAGAAGCAGATGCAACGGCAGAAGCAGATTCCCTTCGGGAATGACAGAAAGAAAGCAACGGCAAAAGCAGAAGCAA
>CAXTBJ010000047.1:7239-8727 GCA_964242585.1 uncultured Bryocella sp. | reverse complement strand
GGCCGTTGCGCTGTTTAGGCTTTTGCGCCGTTAGGTTGTTGCCTTGTTTGATGATCAGGCCAAGCCGGTTTGATGGGCGTGGTTGGCGAGGGTGCGGTTGATTTCTTGGGCCAGGGCGAGGGCTTCGCGGGCTGCCTGGGCGGTGACGCGGGGTGGTGTGCGGGTTTGGACGGCCTGGAGGAAGTCTTCGAGTTCCAGGCGAAGGGGTTCGGCGCGGGGCAGGTCCTGTTTGTCGAAGGTGAGGCCTGCGGAAGGGTGCGGTTGCGCGCCTCCGGAGGTTAGGGCCGGGGCAGAGTTCGGGTCTACGTTGATGGTCAGGAGTTCCTGGCGGGCGTAGTCGAGGGAGAGGTACTGGGCGGGTTGAAAGAGGCGGAGTTTGCGGACCTGCTCGGTGCTGACGCGGCTGGCGGTGAGGTTGGCCACGGCGCCTGAGGCGAATTCGAGGCGAACGTTGGCGATATCGGTCTTGCGGCTGAGGATGGGCAGGCCTACGGCGCGGACCTCGGTGACCGGCGAGGCGGCGAAGGTGAGCAGGATGTCGAGGTCGTGGATCATGAGGTCCAGGACGACGTCCACGTCAAGCGAGCGCGGGGTGAAGATCGAGAGCCGGTGCGCTTCGTAGAACATGGGGCGCGTGAGGCGAGTCTGAGCGGCGGCGACGGCGGGGTTGAAGCGCTCGAGGTGACCGGCGGCGAGGATGCGGTTGGCGGCGGCCGCCTGGGCGATGAGGCTGTCGGCCTCGGCGAGGGTGACGGTTAGGGGTTTTTCTATAAGGACATCGAGACCGGCGGAGAGCAGCTGCTCCGCGACGGCGGCGTGCGCGACGGTGGGGGTGCAGACCGTGGCGGCGGCGAGGCCTAGATCGGCGTGCAGGAGATCGTCGACGGAGGCGAAGGCCGGAATGCCGTAGAGAAAAGCGGCGGCGGCGCGGAGGACGGGGTTGGGGTCCACGACCGCGGTCAGGTGGACGGCGGTGCGAGGACTCCCGGGGCTGGGGTGCGGTTGTGGGGGATGCGCGAGCTCGGCGAGCACGCGCAGATGGTTGCGGCCAAAGGCGCCGGCGCCGACGACGGCTACGCGCAGGGGAGCGGACACGCTATTTGATAGGGGCTTCGACGGCTTTGCGGCAGCGGGTGTAGAGCTCCAGCAGCTGCGTGACGGAGTCGTCGCTTTTGGGAGCCGAGGGTGCGGCAAAGCCGGGGGTGGAGCCGGTGGAACCGGGCTTGATGTTGGCGTGCCCGGCCAGGAATTTCAGCAGATCGAGGGCGATGTCTTCGGTACGGCGGGCGGCGGAGGCGGTGGTGCTGGGGTCCATGGAGGCCTTTCGGTTGTCACTTTCGATGGTAGCGGGTGGGCGTGGGGTGGTGCAACGTCGGGGTGTGGCGATGCGAAAGCGGGTCCTTCGCTTTGCTCAGGTGACAACGGTGTGGTGAGGCGTGCGGTGGTGGCGTGCCCCGGGCAAAAGCAGATTCCCTGCGGGAATGACAG
>CAXTBJ010000047.1:0-7139 GCA_964242585.1 uncultured Bryocella sp. | reverse complement strand
CTGCTGATGGCGGCTCCGGCGAGGGTGTGGGGGCAGGTGGCACTGACCACGGTGCAGGATACCGTTTATAACGCGGGCGGGGTGCCCACCGGTGGGACCGTGCTGGTGAGCTGGACGGGATTTACGACGGCGGGTGGGAGCGCCGTGCCGGCCGGGACGACCTCTGCAGCCGTTGGAGCGAATGGGGCGTTGACGATCGAGCTGGCGCCGAATGCGGGGGCCACGCCGCTTGGGTCGTATTACACGGCGGTGTTTCATTTGACGGACGGGACGACCAGCCGGCAGTTCTGGGTGGTGCCGGCGACGTCCGCGGGCGGCGGGCCGGTGAAGCTGGCGTCGATCGAGACCACGGTGCTGCCGACCAGCGTGGCGATGCAGACGGTGAGCAAGAGTTATGTGGACAATGCGATCGCCACGGCGCTGACGGGCTATGCGCCGGACAGTACGGCGACGCCCTTCATCGTGAAGGCGGGCGACACGATGGCGGGGCCGCTGGTGCTGCCAGGCGATCCGGTGAACGCATTGCAGGCGGCGGACAAGAACTATGTGGATACGGCGGTGGCACAGGTATCGGGCGGCGGAGCGACGAAGCTGAGCACGGTGCCCACGGCGGCGCAGACGGTGGCGCAGCCGGCGGGGACGTCGCTGGAGGTCAATGCCCTGAACGGCGTGCTGGATGCGACGGGGTTTCTGACCGGGGCCGGCAATAACGGGTTTGCCAACGCGCTGGCGAGCAGCAACTGCACGAGCGGCTGCGAGGTTCGCGGAAGCCAGACGTACCCGGGAACGGAGAGCGTGCCGGGCGGGGCGGTGCCTTCGGGCGGACGCGTGGTGGATGCGCGCGGCGGGGCGGTGAGCACGTTGGCGGTCAATCCGCTGGGTGTGGGTGCGAACACGTATCTGGCGTCGTCGGTGACGCAGGTATCGACGGCGACGGCGCAGCAGACGATGGCGGCGCGGCCGGGGATTGTGGGGCCGAACAGCTTTACCGAGTACCTGACGCAATATGCGCCGACGGGTGGGTCCAACCAGTTTCCGGCCAGCCATGAGGCGGTGCCGTATGGGAAGAGCAACTACGGCGTGCTGCAGCTAACGGGCACCTACAACACGCAGGGGCAGCATGTGCAGTTCAACAACAATGTGAACTGCTTTTCGGTGGGCGATTGCCTGGCGGGCGGACAGTTTCTGTTGTCGGCGGGCGGATATCGCGATGAGGCCGATGAAGGAACGCACCCGTTCGATCTGCAGGTGAGCGAGGACCCGCGGGTGTTCCAGGGCACGTGCGGGAGCGGGTGCACCGCGGGATCGACCCAGCTGACGGTGAATGCGACGGCGAGCGGCGGAACGCAGGGCGACGGGCGATTTTTGATCGACAAGAATCCGGCGAAGGTGATTTCCACCGGCGCGATCGTGGGTTCGGGTGGAGACCTGTTTCCCACGGTGAGCTTCAGCGGGACGAGCTTTGCGGCGAGCGTGTTTCTGACGGTGACGCAGGCGGCGAGCTCGCAGGCGGGAAATCTGGCGCCGGGGACGGTGACGCTGCCGGTGGCGACCAGTGGTGTACAGACGGGGTTTGCCACGAGCACGGCGGCGCTGCCGGCAACGACGGGCGTGGCATGCGTGGCGGATGTGGCATCGCCGCTGAATTTCCCGAACTTCGAGACGGTGAGATATGCCGTGGCCGATGCGACGCATCTGCAGCTGACCCTGAATAAGGTGCACTACGCGAATGCGGTGGTAGCGGTGGGCGGGCTGTGCGGGTATGGGCTGGAGCAGACGGTCGATACGGTAAACGGGGTGAGGCAGGTGTTTCCGGTGATCGGGTCGGTGAGCGCGACGAAGCTGTATTACGCGGCCGGGAACACGATTGTGGTGGGCAACGGGGCGACGACGAGCACGAGCGGGTACCTGAATGTGTCAGCGGCCGTGACGGGCGCGGCACGCAGCGGCGGGGTAGTGACGCTGACGACGGCGACGCCGCTGCCAGCGGATTTGAACGGCCTGAGTTTGACCGTGGCGGGTGTGAGCGATGCGAGCTTCAACGGCACGTTCGCGGTGACGACCACGGGCGGCAATACGTTGACCTACGCGGATGCCGGCGGGAACGGCGCGAGTTCCGGCGGCACGGTCGGCACCGTGACGGGTGGATTCAATCTGTACCCGATGGCGGAGGTGCTGCATGTGTGGAACCCGGTGACGGCTTCGGTGGATGGAAGCATGGGGCTGGCACCGAATACAGTGGCCTGGGCTGCGGGCGACCCCGTGGAGGAGCCGCACTATCACCAGCAGCTGGTGGATGCGGATACGGAGTTTATTACGCAGTTTGTGCCGAAGCCGATCCAGTATTCGTCGGCGGGCAAGACCTACAGCGGGAACGTGGGGCCGGGCACGCGGGGATGGGAGATTTCCAACGGCGTGGCCGCGAGTAACTATCTGGGTGCGGGTGGGACGCACCAGCCGCCGGACGCGGCGGTGATGACCACGGGCGTGTGGCGGGATGCGATCGACGCGGTGGCGGGCGAAAACTCGGTGCTGCGGGTGCACTGCAATCTGCACGGATGCAACCGTTGGGATTCGGTGTATGCGCTGTTTTCGCTGGATGCCAAGCAGGGGCAGGACTTCCTGTTCTATGACCCGAACAGCGATACGGCGAACTGGCAGCTAGGTGGAGCGAGTTATGCGTTCAGTCCACAGGCGTTTACGGCCGGCACGGTGAATGCGACGACGCTGAACGCCCCGACGGTGAATGCGACGACGGTAAACACGGCGGGTTTGCAGGCGACGGGCGGCCAGGTGAGCGGGTTGACGGCATTCAGCCTGGGCACGGCAAATACAGTCGGGAACTTTGTGTGGGCGCCGAACGCGGTGCATTACGGGACATACGCGGACCCGTATGTGGGGCTGTTTGACGGGTCGAAGTATGTGGGCATAACGGCCTCGCTGCCGGCACCGGCGGGAACGGCGATGCTGGGCGGATATTACTCGGGCCTGGGTGTGGGCGGGATGACGGCGGGGACGGCGACACCGATCTTCGGTGTGCTGAACTCGGCGCAGGTGGGCAATGGGCTGGGCTCTGTGGCCTTTACGGTGACGGATTCGAACCTGGTGGAGACGTTTCGGAACACCCTGGATGACGGCAACGGGAATGCGACGGTGGCTGGGCGCTTGACGGCTGCCACGGGCGTCGCTTCCGGGAATGCGGGCAATACGGATCTGGTGGGCACGCTGGTCTTGGCGGGGGGCGCGACCAGTTCTGCGGGGTACAACTTTACAGGCGGGTATGCGAGTGCGCCGGTGTGTGTGGTGCAGCCGCAGAGTGTGTCGCCGGCGAGGGTGCAGGCGCTGGGCGGGGTTGTGGCGCAGGTGTCGGCGGGTGGGCTGAGCGTGAGTGTGGGCGCGGCGCCGACGGGGGCTGTGACGTTTGGGTACCTTTGCGTGGCGCAGCGATAGGTTGGCTGGGGCGGGGTGGTCTGAGAGGGATCGGGCCACCCTGTCGAACAGCAGGTTCCCTGCGGGAATGACAGAAAGAACTGCAAGGGCAAGGCAGATTCCCTTCCCACCCCAGCGAGCAAGCTCGCCGGGGACCCCGGATGCGGGAATGACAACCAAAGAACAAAAGAGCAGAAGGGTGACGGTGGGACGGCGACGATGGAGTGCGGTTGAGGAGTTGGTGCGGCTGGGCGAGCTGATGTGTGCGGAGCCCGAGGGCACGCTTCGTGCGGCGGAGCGTTTGTTGCGGGTGCGGGACCGTTGTGGGCGGACGCGGGTGTTGCGGGCGAATGCGGCGCAGCGGGCGTTTGAAGCGCGGCGCGGGCGCGAGAATGTGGTGCTGAAGGCTCGGCAGATGGGGATGACGACCTGGGTGGCGGGGCGGTTCTTTTTGCGGACGCTGACCGTGCCGGGGACGACGACGCTGCTGGTGGCGCATACGCGCGAGGCGGGCGAGGGAATCTTTGCGATCGTGCGGCGGTTCTGGGAGTGTTTGCCGGAGGAGTTGCGTGAAGGGCCGGGGCGGCTGCGGCAGATGAACGCGGGACAGATGGTGTTTGCGGAGACCGGGAGCGAGTTTCGGGTTTCGAGCGCGTCGGACGTGAATGCAGGGCGCGGGTTGAGTGTGCAGCACCTGCATTGCAGCGAGGTGAGCCGGTGGCCGGGCGATGCCCGCGCGACGCTGGCGGGGCTGCGGGCGGCGCTGGCCCCGGGTGGGGAGCTGGTGCTGGAGAGTACGCCGCAGGGGGCCTATGGGGCGTTCTATGAGGAGTGGCGGCGTGGGGTTGACGCGCTCGCTGAGCCCATCCATCGCGGTGAGGCTGCGATGGATGGGGCACCCGGCTTGTCGGTGGGGCCGAGGTGCGGGGATCAGGGCTTGGTGCGGCACTTTTTTCCGTGGTGGATGGAGCCGGCTTATGCCGGGCCTGTGGTTTCGCTTGTGGAGATGAGTGTGGAGGAGCGGCTGCTGGCTTCTGAGCAGGGCTTGACGGGGGCGCAGATCGGGTTTCGGCGGGGGCTGGAGCGGCGGTATGGCGTGCTGCGCGGGCAGGAGTTTGCCGAGGATGCGGAGACGTGTTTTCGGGCTACGGGCTCGTGTTGTTTTGAGATTGCGGCGCTGGAAGAGCGGATGGGTTTGGTGCCGGAGCCCCTGGAGCGGCGGCGGGGTGGAGCGCTGCTGGTTTGGTTGCCGGCGGTGGCGGGGAAGCGGTATGTGGTGGCCGTGGATACGGCGGGGGGCGGCGAGGATGGGGATTTTGCGGCGGTGCAGGTGGTGGAGGTAACGACCGGGCTGCAGTGTGCGGAGCTGCAGGAGCGGCTGCGGCCGGCGGAGCTGGCGCGGGTGGCTGCGGAGCTGGCGCGGGAGTATGGCGAGGCTTTGGTGGCCGTGGAGCGAAATAATCATGGCGCGGCGGCCTTGGCGTTTCTTGGGACGGAGCAGCGGTACCGGAACCTCTATCGGCAGGGTGGCGAGGAGGGGTGGTTGACCTCGGCGGCGTCGAAGCCGGAGGCGGTGGCGCGGCTGGGGGTGCTGTTGCGGGAGTCGCCGGAACGGTTTATGAGCCGAAGATTGCTGGCGGAGTGCCGGACGTTTGTGGCGGACGAGCGTGGGCGGGCGGGAGCGGCGCCGGGAGCGCATGATGACCTGGTGATGGCGATGGGGATTGCGCAGGCGGTGCGGGCGGAGGTGGGGGTGGGAGTGGGTTCTACGTTCTAAGTTGTACGTTGTACGTTGTATGTCTTAGTTCCTAGTGGTTAGGGTTTGTTGCCGAGGGTCCTTGTTGCTGCTTGGTCGAGGTGGCGTCCTGGTAGGCCTTTTGGGTGGATGGGTACTTGGCTTTTCGCGGAGGTGGGCACCCTGCGGTATGGTGCAAGGGTGAGGTGAGGGCCCTTGGCGGTTTTGGCGGTGCAGGCGATCCGGCGGATGCGGGGTGGGGCCCAGAGCCAGCTGATGCTGGGGGCCGATGGGGCGCTTTGGGTGGTGAAGTTCCGTAATAATCCGCAGGGGGAACGGGTGCTGGCCAATGAGTTTCTGGCCACGCGGATCGCGGAGGCCGTGGGGCTTACGGTGCCGAAGGTCGAGGTGATCGAGGTGACGGATTGGCTGGTGCGGCATAGTCCGGAGCTGGTCTTAGACCTGCCGCGGGATGGGCAGGGTCAAGCCGAGCGTGTACGGTGTGAGGCCGGGCTGCAGTTTGGGAGCCGGTTTGTTGGCGGTTTGGGCCCTGGGCAGGTGGTGGATTACCTGCCGGAGGGGCAGCTCACGGAGGTGAGGAACCTGCGGGAGTTTGCCGGGATGCTGCTGGTGGACAAGCTGTGCGGGAACTGCAATGGGCGGCAGGCGGTGTTTGAGCGGAAGGCGCGGGAGCGGAAGTACCGGGCGACGTTTATCGACCAGGGCTTTTGTTTCAACGCGGGCGAGTGGACGTTTCCGGATGCCCCTTTGCGAGGGGTGTATCCGCGGAACTGTGTGTATGGCTCCGTGACAGGGTGGGACAGCTTTGAGCCGTGGCTGAGCCGGCTGGAGGCGCTTTCGCCGGAGGTGCTGGGCGCGGCGGCGGAGGAGATACCGCCGGGGTGGTATGGGGGCGATCCGCTTGCGATGGAGCGGCTGCTGGAGCAAATCCAGACGCGGCGTGGGCGGGTGCGAGGGTTGGTGGAGGCGTTTCGGGACTCGGCGCGGGAGCCGTTTCCGATGTGGGGTAAGGTGACCAAAGATTATGGGATGGGGGTTGCCGACAATTACCGTCAAAGTGGGATGATGGTTATGTAAGAGTTTTGAGGGGTATGCCGGAGCGGATGGAATGCGAGTTTCGGCTGATCCGGTATGTGCCGGACCCGGTGAAGGGCGAGTTCGCCAACATCGGCGTGGTATTGCGCGCGGCGGGTGAGAGTGGCGGGCAGTCCGCGGTGCGATTTACGCGGGACTGGAGCCGGGTGCGGTGCCTGCATCCGGATGCGGATGTGGAGATGCTGCAGGGGCTGGAGAGCGAGCTGGCTTCGCGGCTGGCTGGTTTTTCAGCAGAAGCTGTTGAGAGCAAGCCTGTGATGGATTTGCTGGACGATACGCTTTCAAACAGTGTGCAGATTTCCCCGTCGCGGGGGACGCTGGCGGAGAGTTTGCCGGCGGAGATGGAATTGCTGCTGCGGATGTATGTGGAGCCGCCCAAGGTGAAGGCGGAGCGACGGGCGGCTACCGGGCGGACGGCGATTGCCGGGCGGATGCGGCGGGAGTTCGAGCGGGCGGGTGTTTGGGAGCTGATGCGGAAGCGGGTGGCGGCGCGAGAGTACACGCGGCCGGGAGATCCGTTGAAAATTGATTGCGGCTATCGCAACGGTGCTGTGCGGTTGTTTCATGCGGTGTCGCTCGAAAGCGATGCGGAGCTGGCCAAGAGCCTGGCGTTTTCGTTGCCGGCGCTGCGGGATGGGGTGCGGCGGGTGGATGCGCGCGCGTTGGAGCTTACGGCGGTGGTGGAGCCGATTTCGACGGTGAGCGATGCGGAGATGTATGGGTTTGGTGTGGGGTTGATGGAAGAGGCTGGGTTGCGGGTGTTGACGGTGAGCGATCTGGGGCGGGTGGCGGAAACGGCTCGGCGGGAGTTGCGGGTTTGAAGAGGGTTGCGCCAAACGGTTTTCTCGAAGGTTTGGCA
>CAXTBJ010000046.1:0-31655 GCA_964242585.1 uncultured Bryocella sp. | reverse complement strand
GAAAACAAATACCAGCAAAGACTCTAAACAGGTGCAAAGTCCATAACACGCTCTAGAAAGTCTGTGCCGCCGCGTTGACCTGCTCGAGGCAGCGACCCTCTTCGTCTTGCCTGCGAGCACACCGAAGAAGCCATGGATGGTGCCGCCCGGCTGCGCCGCCCGAAGCGCCACCTGCCGATCCGGCACCAGGGTCAACTCGATCCTGTCTCCGGGCGCAAGGCCAAGATGCCGTAAGACATCCCGCCGAAGGGTTACCTGCCCCCTGTCTATCACGGTCAAATCTGCCATGGTGGCCTCTGAGGCGCACATTAATGCAATAACGCATTACCGTGCGTAGAACCTATACCGCCCGGCCAAAGCTCGGCAAAGTACCGTAATTGCCCAACGTGATTCGCTTTTTGTTCGTAACACGAAAGAGGTAATCAGAAGTTGAATCTTTAGGCGAAGAACCGATCTGGTAAGCCGCGATCTGTGGTAGGCAAAAGCTATATATCCACAACCCCACGTATTTTCCACAAAAGTTGCAGGAAAACGAGGCCTGAAATGGCATTTTGCTCTCGACATTGCGCGATGGGTAGCGCATTCTTGGTTCACACGGTGGTCAAAAGTGGTGAAAAAAGGTCAAAAGGGGAAAAGAGAGCGACAAATCCCAACCCCCCGGGTCGGTAAGAGCGGAACCGGCCTACACACCTCGCCATGGGAATCTCGATGAAACTTCGTGGCAGCCAGATCACACGCGTGGACGAGAAGGGACGATTGAAGGTTCCTGCCGATTACAAGCGGCAGCTGGATGAAGCGGGTGCGGAGGAGTTTTTCATTACCAGCAAGGATGGCGAACGGGCCGAGGTGTACCCGATGGCGGAGTGGGAACGGATCGAGACGGCTTTGGATGCGATTCCCTCCACGAATACGGCCAAGCGCAAGTTTCTGGACGTTACGAATTATTACGGCCAGGTGGCCACGTTCGATGCGCAGGGCCGGCTGTTGATCCCGCAAACGTTGCGGGAGGCCGCCAAGCTGACCGGGGATGTGGCGGTCATGGGCCAGAGAAACATGCTCGTGGTGGTCAATGACGAGCGAATCCGGTCCGGGTTCGAGCATAACCCGCTGAGCGAGGCGGATTTCGCCGAGTTGGCCACGGCGGGTGTCTAGGGCGGTACCAGTTGGGAGTCCCCCAGGGGACGCATGAGCGGGGGGCAAACGGTGCGACCGCAACATGTTCCGGTTCTTCTTGAAGAATGTCTTGACCTTTTGAAGGTGCGGCGCGGCGGGGTCTATGCCGACGCCACGCTGGGGCTGGGCGGGCACTCCGGTGCCATCGCCCGCAGGCTGGGGTCCGAGGGAACGTTGATCGCCTTCGATCGCGACCCCGAAGCCATGGCGCAAGCGCAGATCGGGCTGGCTGAGATGGCCACCGAGCTCGAGGCCGGAGGGCAATCGCGGATGCCGGCGGTACGGTATGTGAGCCGTCCTTTCTCCGCCATCGCGGAGGAGATCGCCCCGGGCAGTCTTGACGGCCTGCTGGCCGACTTCGGCGTCAGCAGCCTGCAGCTCGACCAGCCGCACCGGGGATTCAGTTTTCGTGCCGACGGGCCTTTGGACATGCGGATGGACCCGCGTGTCGGGCCGACGGCCGAGCAAGTGGTAAATCAGGCGGACGAAGAGGATCTCGCCAACCTGATTTACGAATTCGGAGAGGAAAGGAGGTCGCGGAGAATCGCCAGAGCCATTGTGCGGGCCCGGCCGATATCCACAACGGCGGAATTAGCCAGAGTGGTATCGGCCGCGGCCCGGTCAATGAAAGGCGACAAGATTCATCCCGCGACGAGAACCTTTCAAGCTCTGCGAATTCAGGTGAATAGGGAACTGGGGGAGATCCAATCGCTGCTTTCGAGCGCGGGATCGTTGTTGAAGCCGGGTGGGCGTGTGGTGCTCATCAGCTTTCACTCCCTGGAGGACAGGTTGGTGAAGGACAGTTTTCGCGCGGCAGCCAAGACCGGCGTACTGGAGATCCTGACCAAGAAGCCCGTCGTGGCGACGGAGGCAGAAGAACGGATGAACCCGCGGTCACGAAGCGCGAAGCTGCGGGCCGCCGAGCGACTTAAGTAATCAGAAGCGACTGATACGTAACGTTACTCCACATGAGATGGACTCGAAAGAGAGTACGTACCGGTTTATTCACAGGATTTCGTTATAGGAACCAGACTTGACACGTGAGGGTGAACACGGTCAGGTTCGGCAGCAGGGCAAAACGGGTTGAAGGCGTCGACGAGGCGGGTGATGGAGCGCAATCATACAAGACGGGCAAGCAACGGGCGGCCGGCATCGATCGCCGTTCTGAACCGGGATCGGTTTGAGGCGCAG
Organism: uncultured Bryocella sp.; assembly: GCA_964242585.1. Lineage (GTDB taxonomy): Bacteria > Acidobacteriota > Terriglobia > Terriglobales > Acidobacteriaceae > Granulicella. The sequence goes on along the minus strand of CAXTBJ010000046.1, from coordinate 29,291 downwards.
CGGGCGCGCCGGCGCGGGCCGATGCCGGAGATGTTCTTCGCCAAACACATCGACAACAGCCGCATCGTCAAGGCGGACGACCCGGAACGCCGCCGCGAGATGCGCCGCTTCACGGTCACCATGGGCGTTTTTTTTCTGCTCACGATGGTGTATGTATGGCAGCACTTTTCAGCCATCGAGGTAGGCTACCGCGTGGAGGCGCAGAAGACCAAGGTGGAGCTGCTCCGCGAGCAGAACCGCCAGCTGCGCTTGAACGAGGCACAGCTGAGCGACCCGGGCCGTATCGACCGCATCGCGCGGCAGCTTGGCCTGGACACGCCAATGCCGGGCCAGGTGGTGCGTCCCGAGACCCCGGAAAATCCGGCTGGTCCGGTGCGGCCGGTGCTGGCGCAGATGCAGGTCCCGCACGGGGCCATGCCCTATTGAGCGTACGGATCACCGCCGCGAAGGGATCTGCTGTCTCCACGAAGCGGCTGTACGCATCCGGCGAGTGGCACGTGTTTCCATGTTGCTCCGGATGACAATCCCGGCAGATCCGTTCGCCGTCGCGGGTGATCGTCCTGGAAGATCGAACCGATGAGATTGAAGCAGACATCCCGCCCCATCTTCAAGCCTGCGGCTCGCGCCGGCGGGCCGCTTACCGCCCCCATCCGCCGGGTGCGATTTGTGTGGGTTTCGCTGGCGTTCTGTTTTTGGGTGCTGATCATCGCGCTGCGCCTCACCTGGCTGCAGGTAATCAAGAACGACCACTACGTGAAGACCGCGGCCAAGCAGCAGCAGCGCGGCTTTGAGATTTCGCCGCGGCGCGGTGTGCTGTACGATCGCGATCTGCGCGAACTCGCCATGACGGTGCTGGTCGATAGCGTCTATGCGGTGCCCAACGAGATCGGCGACGAGAACAAGCCCGAAGATGCGCGCATGTTGGCCAAGATCGTGCACACCGATCCGCTCGACAACTTCACCACGAAGCCTCGTATCGAGGCGCGTTTTGATGCCTCCAGAAACTTCGCCTGGGTCGCGCGCAAGGTGAGCCCGGAGACCGCGGAGCGCATTAAAGAGCTGAACCTCAAAGGCGTTTACCTGCAGAAGGAGTTCAAGCGCTTTTATCCGAACGACGACTTGGCCGCGCATGTCCTGGGCTACGTGGGAACCGACGATGAGGGCCTCGGCGGGCTGGAGCGTCAGTTCGACGAGGACCTCCATGGTGAACCGGGGCACATCCTCACCGCCGTCGATGCCAAGCGGCACGTCATGGGCTCGGAATTGAATGAGCCGCTGCCGGGTGAGAATCTCGTGTTGTCGATCGACAGCAATATTCAGTACATGGCCGAGCGCGCGCTCGATGAGCAGGTTGCCAAGATGAAGGCGCTGCACGGCACCGTGGTGGTGCAGGACCCGCACACGGGCCAGATTCTTGCGCTGGCCGTCTCGCCCCGTTTCAATCCCAACGATGGCCACCACATGGATGCCGATGTGCTGACCAACCTGGCGGTCAGCGATATCTACGAGCCGGGTTCGACCTTTAAGCTGGTGACGTACTCCGCGGCGCTCGATGGCGCAGGCGTCGAACCGACGGACAAGGTCGATTGCCAGGGCGGGGCCATGACCATGTTCGGCCGCACGCTGCATGACGATAAATCGGACCATATGGGCGTGGTCACGGTGCAGAAGGCGCTTGAAGAATCGAGCGACGTCGGCGCGGCCAAAATGGCGCTGAAGGTCGGGCCGAATAAGTTCTACGATTACATGCGCGCCTTCGGCTTCGGCGACCGCACCGGCATTGAGCTGCCGAGCGAAACACGCGGTCTGCTGCGGCCCGTTCGCAAATGGGGTTCCACCAGCATTCTTTCGCTCGCCATCGGGCAGGAGATCGGCGTGACGCCGGTGCAACTGGTCACGATGGTTTCGACTATCGCCAACGGCGGCACCTATCTCCCACCGCACATTCTGCTGCAATCCACGGACGAGATGAAGGGCGACCCGCGTCTGAAGACCGAACCGTACCATCCGGAAAGGCAGCTCCCGGACAGGCTGCCCGACGGCTCGCATCGGGTTATCACCGAGCTCACCGCGGCGAAGATGCGTGCCATGATGCAGGGCATCGTCTTGGAAGGTACGGGCAAGACGACCAAGCTGAACGGCTACAGCTCCGCCGGCAAGACCGGCACGGCCGAAAAGGTCGATCCGGTGACGCACACCTACTCGCACACCAAGCTGGTGGCCAGCTTCGCCGGGTTTGCGCCGGTGAACGATCCGGCCGTGGCGATTGCCGTGGTGATCGATACCCCTACCGCCGGCGGCGAGAACATGCACTACGGCGCGACCACTTCGGGACCGGTGTTTCAGGAGGTCGCGCAGCAGATTCTGGAGTACCTCGGCATCCCGCACGACCAGCCGTTGAAGACCAGGCAGCAGATGGAGGAGGCCAAGCGCGAGCCGGTTCGGGGCGATGCGCCCAGCACGAGCGTAGACGTCGCCGATCTCCCCGCCATGTTCGAGGAGATCAACAGCCTGCCGGCGGACGATCCCTTGCGCCAGCCCGCGACCGCCGCGGCGATGGCGGCGAACCTGCAAGCGGACCGTGTGCAGGAGGCGGCCGTGGAGCACGCACCGCCGCGCAAGAGCTGGCTCGATCTGCCCGACCGTGTGCTGGCCGGTTTCCATCGCAACGGCAACACCACCTCCGTGATGCCCGCTGAGACTGTTGCGATGAATAAGCCGCTAGTGGCCCCGCACATCGCGCCCGCGGTCGAAGCGCGTTCCAACGGCGCGGTGGTCATCGATGCGGGCAAGCGTGTACCCGTGCCGGATTTCAGCGGCGCCGGCCTGCGCGGTGTCGTCGAACGAGCGGGGACGGCGGGGCTGCGCGTGGAGACCGTGGGCAGCGGCCTGGCACGCGAGCAGGCGCCCGCCGCCGGCACGATGGTGCCGTCCGGGACAGAGATCGTGGTGCGCTTCGCACGATGAACCTCCGCTCACCGTAAGGTCTCCACGTAAGATCAGACTATGCAATGGGCACAGGCGCTTGAGGGCGTGAACACGGTGGAGACCAGCGGCCGCGCCGATATTGAGGTGCGCGATGTGCAGTACGATTCGCGCCGCGTGCACGCCGGCGATGTCTTTGTGGCCATGCGCGGCGGCAGCGCGGACGGCAATCGTTTTCTGCAAACCGCCTTGCGCCGGGGAGCCGCGGCGCTGTTGACGGATTCACCGGAGGCCTTCGCGGCCATGCGCTCCGTGCAGCCGGAGCTGGCGCTGGGCCTGGTGCAGCACGGCCGCCGCGCGCTGGCGGAGATCGGCGCGGCGGTGCTGGGGCATCCCGAGCGCGCGTTGGCGCTCACCGCCGTCACGGGTACCAACGGCAAGACCACGACAACGTTTTTGCTGGAACAGCTTCTGCGCAGTGCCGGCCGCAGGAATGTCCTCATCGGCACCGTGGAGACGCACATCGGCGACGCCGTGCGCCCGAGCGAGCACACCACGCCCGAAAGCCGCGATGTGCTCGCCTTATTCCGTGAGGGCGTGGCCGCGGGCTGTACCGAGGCCGTGATGGAGATGAGCTCACACGCGCTCGCGCAGGAGCGTGTCTGGGGCCTGCCTGCGGATGTGGCCGTCTTCACCAATCTCACGCAGGATCACCTGGATTACCACGGCTCCATGGAGGCCTACGCGCGCTCCAAGGCAAAGTTGTTTGCCGGCGTGGGTGCTCCCGCGCCGCGCGTGGCCGTGGTCAATGAGGACGATGCCTGGACCCCCGAGATGGTGCACGCCTTTCGCGGCGAACAGCTGATGCGCTACGGCATGGACACGGCGTACGGAACGCATCGCGCGCTGAACGTTTCGCTGGCACTGGGCGAAACACGATTCGACTTCATCACGCCCGAAGGTGCCGCGGCGATCCGGTCCCCGCTGAGCGGCCGCGTGAATGTGTATAACCTGCTCGCCGCGATGTGCGCGGCACTGGCGCGTGGGCTCACACTCGAACAGATCGCGGCGGCTGCACCGCATCTCAAGCAGGTGCCCGGACGTTTTGAGGCCGTACCCGGCTCGCGCGAGGCCGGCTTCACCGTGATTGTGGACTATGCACACACGGAGGACGCGCTGCGCAATCTTCTGCGGCTCGCGCGCGAGACCGTCGCGCCGCACGGCGGGCGCGTGATCACGATGTTCGGCTGCGGGGGCGACCGCGACCGCAGCAAGCGTCCGAAGATGGGCCTGGCCGCGGCAGCAGAGAGCGATCTCGTCATCGTAACCAGCGACAACCCTCGCAGCGAGCCGCCGATGGCTATCATCCACGAAGCCGTGCTGGGTGTTCGTGAAACCGCGACGCCCTTTGTCGTGGAAGAGGATCGCCGCGCGGCCATCGCAATGGCCCTGCACGAGGCGCGCCGTGGCGATATTGTTCTGCTCGCCGGCAAAGGGCATGAGAAGCAGCAGATCTTCGCGGACGGCGCCGTGCCCTTCGACGACGTCCAAGAGGCCGCGCGTGTGCTTGCGACGCGGCGCACCGCACCCGGCATCCGGGAGGTAAACGCTTGAAACTGGCCCTGAGCGAAATTGCCGCTTGGATTCATGCGGAAGGCGATAACGACGGCTCCGCCATCGCGCAGGGCTACTCCATCGACTCACGCACGATCGCCGCCGGCGAACTCTTCTTCGCGGTACGCGGCGAGCATACCGATGGCCATGACTACGTTGAAAATGCGCTCGGCAACGGCGCCGTTGCGGCCGTGGTGAGTATGCGTTGGCTCGCCCCGGCCGCGGTGGATGAGTGCAAGCTGCTGCGCGTGCCCGATGAGGACAGCGACTGCATCCTTGCCGCCATGCAGCGGCTGGCGCGTGCGGTGCGGCGTGCCTGGAACAGGGGTGGGGACAAGCGTGTGATCGGCATCACGGGCTCGGCGGGTAAGACCACGACCAAAGAATGCATAGCGACGGTGCTCGAAACGCGCTTTCGTGTGCTCAAGACCGAAGGCAACCTCAACAATCACTTCGGCGTTCCGCTGCAGCTGCTGCGCCTCGAGTCGGAGCATCAAATTGCTGTGCTGGAGATGGGCATGAATCATGCCGGTGAGATCGCCGCGCTGGCTCGCATCGCGGAGCCCGACTGGGCGGTGATCTCCAACGTGGCGGCGGTGCACCTGGAATTCTTTCCCGAGGGCATTGAGGGTATCGCACGCGCTAAGCGAGAGCTGGTGGAGGCCCTGCCCGCGGAAGGCTTCGCCTTTCTCAACGGTGACGACGAACGCGTCGCGCGTTTCGGCCGCGCCATGAAGCCCGGTCCCGGTGACGGCGTCCTGCTCTACGGCACACACGAGGACTGCCGCGTCCGCGCCACTGACATTGAAGAGCTTGGGCTGGCCGGCACGCGATTTCTGGTGAAGGCCGATGCGCAGGAACACACGGTTGACCTGCGCCTGCTGGGCAGGCACAACGTGCTGAACGCGTTGGCGGCGGTCAGCGTGGGCCTGGCCAGCGGCATCACCCTGGCCACCTGTTGCGAGGCGCTGGAGGCGCTGCGGCCCACCGCGAAGCGCGGCGAGGTCATCGCGTGGCACGGTGCCCGGCTGATCGACGACTGCTATAACTCCAACCCGCACGCGCTGGATGCGATGGTCACTACCCTGGCGCAAAGCCGGGCTGAGCGCCGCATCCTGGTCGCCGGTGAGATGCTGGAACTCGGCCCCGAAGCAGCCATGCTGCACGCCGCGTGCGGCCGCGCGGCCGCGCTGGCCGGGCTTGACTTGATCGTGGGGGTGCGCGGTTTGGCGCAGTCCTTGGTGACGGCCGCCACGGAGGCTGGAGCGCATGCCCTCTTCTTCAACACACCGGCCGAGGCCGGCGAGTGGCTGCGCTCTTGCCTGCGCTCCGGCGACCTCGTATTACTGAAGGCCTCGCGCGGTGTGCGCCTGGAAGGCGCGCTGGAAGCCCTCGCAACGGATGCCGACTCCGATACCCCGCATGGGAAGACTTCCGTCGTGCAGGCTTAACATAGGCGTGAACCGTGCGCCGAAGCGCATTTCTTACCACTTCGGCACAGCGTGCGCACTGAGGCTCCTCCGTTGCTCTTCTGGCTGCTCTATCAAAAACTGTTTCCCTACTTCCGCTTCTTCCGCGTCTTTCGCTACGTCACGTTTCGCTGTGCCTTCGCGAGCTTGACCGCCCTGCTCATCGGTTTGCTCATCGGGCCGTTTGTAATTGAACGGCTGCGGCAGTTCCAGATCGGGCAGTACATCCGCGAGGAAGGTCCGCAGAGCCATCAAAAAAAGGTCGGCACGCCCACCATGGGCGGCGTGCTCATCTGTATTTCGATCCTTGTGCCCACATTGCTGTGGAGCGATCTGTCGAACCCGTTTGTATGGATCGTGATCTTTGCCACCGTTGCCTTCGGCGCGATCGGCTTCGCCGACGATTACATCAAGGTGGTGCACAAACGCAACCTGGGCCTCACCTCGCGGCAAAAGCTGTTCTTTCAGCTGCTGGCGAGCCTGGTTATCGCGCTTACCCTGCTCTTTCTGCGCTCGGAAAGCATGTACTCCACGCGCCTGGTGGTGCCGTTCTTCAAGAGATTTCGCCCCGACCTGATCTTCGACAGCCTGCTGCACACGCATGTGTGGGCCCTGGCGTTTCTGCCGTTCATCCTGTTTGTCATGCTGGTGATCTCGGGCGCGAGCAACGCCGTGAACCTTACGGACGGTCTGGACGGTCTGGCCATCGGCTGCACGATCATCGCGGCCGGTGCGCTCCTGGTCCTCACATATGTCAGCGGCCATGTGGTATTCGCGGATTATCTCGAAATCCAGCGCATGCCCGCCGTTAGCGAACTGACCATCTTCTGCGGCGCGATGGTTGGGGCCAGCATCGGCTTCCTCTGGTACAACGCGCATCCCGCGGAGATCTTCATGGGCGACGTCGGTTCGCTCGCACTCGGCGGCGCCATTGCGACGGTTGCGGTCATCATCAAGCAGGAGCTGTTGCTGCCGTTCATCGGCGGGGTGTTCATTCTGGAGCTGTTCAGTGTGATGTTGCAGGTCGGCAGTTATAAGCTGCGCGGCGGCAAACGCATCTTCCGCATGGCACCGCTGCATCACCACTTTGAGCTGGGCGGCTGGTCGGAGGCCAAGGTGATCGCGCGCTTTTGGATACTGGCTCTGGTCTTTGCGCTATTTGCGTTGACGACGCTAAAGCTGCGCTGACGACACCTAACTTAGAAAACAGGTGGCCACTGCTGCGAGCCGTGCAAGATCCGCAGGATCTTCACAAGCCCGCCTTAAGCTGATACACAACAAGAAAGGGCGTCCTGTCGATCACAAGTTCGCGCGTACCTTCTACGCGTCCTTGCCTGCCTATCTCCGGAAGCTGGGTCAGCATGTGCAATTGTCTCTCAATACTAGCGTCCATCCTCGCGGCATCCCGCGTATTATCGGCAGCGATATGGTCGAACAGCGCCTCCCGGTCCTCGATGGGCGAAATGACTCCAGACAAGACGCATATCTAGACTGTGGGTACATCCGCAGGGCGTGAGACGAAACGCAAACTTACCTCTTTATGACTTATGGGCGGACGAGGATCATTCATCGCTTCCTGCACCTTCGCGGCGAACCACGCATTCTATGCCTCATGCGTTGGGGCCAGTGAAAACGGCAGGGCTCCTTCGTTGGCTGTGCGGGTCAAAAGGACCCGCACAGCGTCAGAAACTGTAAGCCCAAGCCCTTCGAGAACAGCAGCCGGTCTCTCTTTGACACTTGGATCGATCCGGGTTGCACAAGAGCGTTTGCGGGCATCTGTAACGTCTCTTATAGTGTAAATGCAGATGAACGACGTTCTTGGGCGAGCTACTGATCGCTATAGCCTGAGACAATGGCTGTGCAATGACCAGTCCCGCTCCGCTCGATCTGAAAAATAAGCGTGTCCTCGTCGTCGGCTTGGGGAAAAGCGGCGTTGCGGCGGCACGTTTTCTCAAGGGGCATGGGGCCCGCGTAACCGTCAGCGATACACGGTCGGCAGCCTCCATCGCGGAGCTGGCGCCGCTGCTGGATGAGGGCATCATGGTGGAGGCCGGCAGCCATGGTCTGCTGACCTTTCGCCGCCAGGACCTGATCGTGGTCTCGCCGGGGGTGTCGCCGGCCGTGCCGGAGCTGCGCCGGGTGCGCTCGCTGGGGATGCACATCATCGGCGAGCTTGAGTTGGGCATGCTGTTTCTCGAAGGCGAGACCCTGGCTATTACCGGCTCCAACGGCAAGACCACCACCACCGCGCTGGTGGGCGAGATCTTTGCCGCGAGCGGCCGGCCCACGCTCGTGGGCGGCAACATCGGCCGCCCGGTGTCGGCGATGGTCGGTGAATCGACCCCGGAGACATGGAACATCCTGGAGGCTTCGAGCTTTCAACTGGAGACCATCGAGACCTTCCGCCCGCGCATCGCCGTCGTGTTGAACATCACGCCCGATCACCTGGATCGTCACGGCAGCTTTGAAAACTACGTCGCGGCCAAGGCCCGCATCACTGAAAACCAGAAAGGGGACGACTTTCTGGTGCTCAACGCGGAGAATGCGCAGACGCAGCTGCTTGCGGCGGGTAGCCGGGCACAAATTTTCTGGTTCAGCCCGCGCCGGCAGGTGAAGCAAGGCACCTTTGTCCACGGGGAGAGCATCTACTTCCGCCCCGCCGAGGGCGCTGCGCCCGAGCCGGTGATGCCCGTCACGGAGATCCCGCTCGCCGGGGCACACAATGTCGAAAACGTGCTCGCGGCGGTGTGCGCGGCGCGCCTGGCCGGCATCCCCGCCGAGGTGATCCGCCGGGCGGTGGGTGCCTTCAAGGCCGTGGAGCACCGCCTGGAGCTGGTGCGCGAGCTGAACGGCGTGCGCTACTTCAACGACTCCAAGGCCACCAATATGGATGCGACGGCGAAGGCGCTGGCGGCGTTTCCGCAGGGGATACACCTGATCCTGGGCGGCAAGGACAAGGACTCCGACTACAGCACCTTGCTGCCGCTGCTTCACGAACGCGCCAAAACGGTGATCACCATCGGTTCCGCCGCGGAAAAGATCGAGATGCACCTCGCCGGATTCCCAAAGATCGAACGAACGGAGACGCTGGACAGGGCCGTGGCGTATGCCTACACAAAGGGGGAGCCGGGTGATGTGGTGCTGTTGTCGCCGGCCTGCGCCAGCTTTGACCAGTTCGAAAATTTCGAGGTCCGTGGACGCGCCTTCAAGCAGCTGGTTACCCAGCTTGAGACTTCCCCGGAGGAAAAGCGCGTTGTAGGTTCTAATTTGTAAGTTGTACTGCGAGTGGGATCGCTTCATCGACCACGAAATGAACCTCCCACCACCCGTCCAACTCAGCCCTCACCAATTACCACCTAACCACCAACTTAGAACGTACAACTTCCATGGCAAAGCGCGTCGGTGTAGATAAATGGCTGTTCGGCACGGTGTTGCTGCTGGTGCTGTTCGGTCTGGTGATGGTGTTTTCCGCCTCCGCCGTGATGGCCAAGGCGACGCAGGGCTCGCCCTATGCCTTTGTTCTGAAACAGGCGCTCTGGGTGCTGCTGGGCATCGTGGCCCTGTTTGCGCTTATGCGCGTGCCCTACCGCACATACAACAATCCCAAGCTGATCTTTCCCGTGATGGCGATTACGGGGCTGCTGCTGCTGGGCGTCTTCGTGCTGGGCGGCAAGGTGAACGGGGCGCATCGGTGGATCGGGGTCGGCGGCTTTTCGGTACAGCCCTCCGAGCTTGCCAAACCCGTCATCATCATCTTCCTGGCCTGGTTCCTGCAGACGCGCATGCACGCCATCGACAACATCAAGGAGACCATTCTCCCCGCCGCCCTGCCGCCGCTGGTCTATATCGCGCTCATTCTGAAGGAGCCTGACCTCGGCACGGCCATGGTGTGCGCGGCGGTGCTGCTGCTGATGCTGTACCTCGCCGGTATGCAGATGAAATGGATCGGCATCGCGCTCGCCTGCGCCGCGCCGGTGATGTACTACATGCTGTTTCATGTGAAGTTCCGTGCGACGCGCATGAAGATCTTCATGGACCCGGAATCCGATCCGCGCGGCGCGGGCTTCCACATCCTGCAGTCGCTGATCGCGGTGGGCACGGGCGGCATTCGCGGCAAGGGCCTGATGGAAGGCGTGCAGAAGCTGTTCTTCCTGCCCGAGCCGCACACCGACTTCATCTTCGCCGTCATCGGCGAGGAGTTGGGCCTCATCGGCGCACTCTGCGTGGTCGCGGCCTTTGCGGTCGTCGGCTACCGTGGGCTGCGCGCGGCATTTCTCTCCACGGACCCCTTCGCGCGCTTTCTGGCTTTCGGTCTCACGACGGCGATCCTGGTACAGGCCTTCTTCAACATCAGCGTGGTACTCGCGCTGCTGCCGACCAAGGGCATTCCGCTGCCGTTCATCTCCTCCGGCGGTACCAGCGTCTTTGTCACGCTGGCCTGCATGGGCGTGTTGCTGAACGTAACCCGCGAGATCGATTGAGTGCAGGGAGAAGGCAGTCGAGAACAGGGACTGGCCGGCGATCTGCGAATCGCCATCGCGGGCGGCGGAACGGGCGGCCATGTGATCCCGGCCTTGGCGATCGGCCGTGAGTTGCGGGACAAGCACGGTGCGGACTTGCTCTTCATCGGCACCGCCCGTGGACTGGAAACCAGGCTCGTACCGGAAGCCGGCTTCCGGCTCGAACTCGTACGCTCCGGCCAGCTGAAAAACGTAAGCCTGGCAACCCGCTTAAAAACCCTCACCGATCTGCCCGTCGGCATCGCCCGTTGTATGGCCTTGCTCCGCCGCTTTCGGCCGCAGGTCGTGGTAGGTGTGGGCGGCTATGCGAGCGGGCCCGCGGTAATTGCCGCCGCTCTGCTGCGCATCCCCACGCTTGCCTACGAACCCAACGCCGTCCCCGGCCTCACTAACCGCATCGCGGGCCGCTTCACGAGCGCCGCCGCCGTGAACTTCACGCAAACCGTGCCTTTTTTTTGTAATGCCGAGGTCACCGGTGTTCCCGTTCGTGCCGAAATCTTCGCGATCCAGCCCAAACCGCCCGGTGCATCGCCGCACCTACTCGTCACGGCCGGCAGCCAGGGCGCGGCGGTGTTCAACGACATCGTGCCGCGCATTCTGCACCGCCTGCTACGTGCCCTGCCGGAGCTTACCGTGGTGCACCAGGCCGGTGCGCGTCATCTGGAGTCGACCCGCGCGGCTTTCGAACAAAGCGGAGCCGACCCCGCCCGCTGGCGCGTGGAGGCTTTTCTGACCGACATGCCCGCGCAGTACGCCGCCGCCGATGTGGTGCTGGCACGCTCCGGCAGCACGGTGGCCGAGCTCTGCGCGGCGGGCAAGCCGTCGCTGCTGGTGCCGTTTCCGCAAGCCGCTGACGATCACCAGCGCAGAAATGCCGAGGTGCTCGTCGCGGCCGGCGCGGCCGAGATGCTGCTGCAGGCCGAGGCAACCCCAGAAACCCTGGAAGCGGCGCTGCTGGCGCTGTTGACGGATGAGCCCCGCCGTACCCGCATGGCCGCCAATGCGCGGTCGCTCGCCCGGCCCGGAGCCCTGGAGCGCATCGCCGCAAAAATACTCGCGCTGGCTGGAAGATAAGATTTGCAAGGCGAGCTGTCGAACTGTGAAGCTGAGGGGAGATCGCTAGAGGTGTACAGGGCCGTCATCCTGAGCCAAGCGAAGGACCTGCTGTTCGCTGAAGGCGGCACAGACGCCTAGGCAGAAAGCAGGTCCTTCTTTTCATTCAGGACGACATTGGCGTTTCAAGACGCCAGGGCAGGACGCCTCACAGGCTAGCGATGCCCACCGCCGCGGCTGCCACCACCGCCGCCTCCATGGAATCCGCCGCCACTCGGCGCACCCCCATGAAAGCTCCCGCCGGGGGCGCCGCCGCTGAAGCTGCGGGTCCCACCGCCCGCAGGCGCCGCGAAGCTACGAGCCGCTCCGCCGCCGTTGAAGCCTTGTCCGCCAACCCCACGGTTGAGGCCTTGCGCCCCGCCGGCAAACCCCTGTCCGCCATGGTTGGCAAACCCCTGCCCGCCGCCAAAGCCGCTGCCGGAGGTGTGGTTGAATGCTGCGCCTCGTCCGCCAAAGCCCGCCGGATGCGAGTTGAAGCCCGGGCCGCCGGGCCGCCCGCTGAAGCCCGCATAGGCGTGGTTGTAGAACCCTCCGCGGAAGCCGACACCGAAGTGGTTGTAAGCACCGTTGTAGAGGAAGTGACCGCCGTTCCAGTAGCCGCCGTAAAAGCCGGTGCCGAAGTAGCCGAAGCCGTAGTTGATGCCGCCGTAGTAGCCGACGTTGCGGCCCCAATACCCGGCGTGCCAGAAATAGCCCCCACCCCCCCAGCCCCACCAGCCCGGGGTCCACAGGCCGCCGACGTAGGGCGGAAGCACCCAGGCACCGTTCTCCCAGTAGTAGCCTCCGCCGTTCCAGCCCCAGTAGCCGGGCGTCCACAGGTACCCATCACCCGGGATTTCGGGCTGGGCGTAATCGGGAATCGCCGGCGGGGCGTAGGGAGCGGTGATGGAGCCACCCTGCACATAATCACCGTTCGGGACATAACCGCCGCCCGCGTCCTGCGCCTGCGGATACCCCTGTTGCTGGTCATAGCCCTGCTGTTGCGGATAACCTTGCTGCTGCGGGTACCCCTGTTGCTGCTGCGGGTACCCCTGTTGCTGTTGCGGGTAGCCCTGCTGCTGCGGATACCCCTGCTGTTGCGGATAGCCTTGCTGTTGCTGGGGATAGCCCTGCTGTTGCTGCGGATAGCCCTGCGGCTGCGGGTACCCTCCCTGCCCGGTGCCATCCTGTAGGTACCCGTTGTATTGGGCCTGAGCCGCCGGCAGCAGGAGGCCGACGCCGATCAAAAAGGCTGCGCCGGTGAAGGGATAGCGAATTGCGCGATGTGTGGTCATGCTCTTCCTCTGCCGGTCCGCTGCGCTGTTCAAACCTGTGGCGCATGGCGGCTTGCCTGCTCCGGAGCTCTGCGCTCACGGTGGCTTACCCAATTAGACACAGGGCAGGGAAGGATTGTTGCGCCGTTCTCGCCCTTATTGCGGAGACTCCGGCTTGGGCAGCGCCGTCGCGGACTTCGGCCCCGTAAACAGTACCTTGGGACAGGCCACATGGACGCCGTCATTGGTATCGACCAGTTCCGTGATATCCACGTTGCAGGCCGTCGAGATCAGGGCATAGGCGTCCTCGCGCGACAGGTGCGGGTAGTCCGGGTTGCCCTCCGAAAGGAAGCCGATCATGTTGCGCACGGCCATCTCGGTCGCGGTCTTCAGGTCCGGGCTGAAGCCCATGCTGATGTAATTCGTAGGCGTCTCCGCGCGCGGCCACAGCAGGTGCTCGCGCGTGGCCTCGCCCTTGTGCACGATGAACTGGAACGTACCGGTCAGAAAAGTTTCAAGCGCCGTGATGTCCACCTCGCCGTCGCCCTGGCCCGCGTGGCCGTCGCCGGCCTCAAACAGCCCGCCCGGCGCATGTACCGGGTAGAACATGACCGTGCCCTGCACCAGATCCTTATCATCCATGTTGCCGCCGTGCATAGCCGGGGGCGCGGAATTGTATTTCCCGGCCGACTCCGGCGGCGCCACGCCCATGGAGCCGAAGAACGGATGCAGCGGAATGGTGATTCCCGGCCCGAAATCCGCGGTCATCTTCGCGCGATCGAGCGGAATGATCTTTGTCCGGCCATAGGGGAAGTCATCCGGCAGAAAGCCGCGCCCCACCCCGAAGCTGTTGCAAGCAAATGGCGCCTCGATCGAGATCTTGCGCACCCGCACCTCCAGCACGTCGCCCGGCTCGGCCTCGGCGACGGCCACCGGCCCTGTCAGGATGTGCCCACCCGGCCCGCGGTCGGCCGCCGGTACGCCGTCATACAGCGGCCCGAGCCAGGCAGGAATGTCGGTCGGCTTCACGCCCGCGGCCTGCAACCGCTGCGGCGGCCCGCACGTGGAAGCCGTCTGCATCACCACCGTATCGCCCGAGTGCACCGTCAGCGCCGGCTTGGCATGGTACGAGTAGTAGCCCCAAGCCACGGTGGAAGGCGTTGCGAGTAGGGTCTGCGTCGATTGCGCGGAAAGCGTTCCGGCCAAAGCGAGAGCGGCTGTGCCAAAGGCAGCCAGGGAATGCAGGATGTGGAACCTCATCCGCAAGATATAGCATGATCGCAGTCGGGGCAGGACGCAGACCATAACCGTGTTATGAGTTTCTCCAAGCAATCGCGGTACTCGTTTTGCTGATAACCCTGTTCCTTCTGCCTGCTTTCGGCCATGGGATTCACGGATGAGAGGGCTGGATTCTTAGGCCTCGCGGGAAGCTGCGTAGAACTTCTACTCATCCATTAGAGGTACCTGGTGTAGAGGTACCTAATGTAGAGGTACCCAATGGATCTACAGGTCTGGCGGAAGATTCGCAAAGCGAATGGATAAACGAGGAGCCGAGACGAACGCGCGTACCTCAATCGATCAGGCACAAGGCCTGTTTGCCGCCTGAAACCGCATTCGTGACAAGGTGCCGATCAAAGGTCGCCAGCTGTCCACCGTGAGCGCGGGCTAGAGCCAGAAGATATGTGTCCGTGACCTGGGTATGGCTTGAAAGATAGTCCGACCGTACTCCCGGTGTGTCCAGTAGTGAGAGGCTGTCAGGCCAGAACTCGTGTCCTGGCAATTGGCAGAGCAGTCGCAATACTTCCGCCACGGCTGCGGGCGTTCCGGGCGATCTTGGGTAGGTGGGGTGCCCCACGATGCGCATGACGCCGTTTTCAGTCAAGGGACAAGTAGCCCAGGCTCTCCGTCCCGTAGTCTCGAACCATATCTGCGCCTCATGGTTCCGCACGTGAGCGGCGTCGATAAGGGCAATCAGAACGTTGACGTCAAGCAGGTAGCGCACTACAGCAGTTCATCCGCCAGCTGCTTCACCATCTCCGAGGTAACAGGGGGGGCGTCATGACGATTGGGGAGCATAGGAATGCCGTTTCGAGTCTTTGTCTCGGAAGGGGCGGGACGTAAGGCTTTCCGTACAAGGCTCGAAACCACCTCCCCAAGGGTGCGCTTTTCCATGGCTGCGAGTTCACGCGCTGCAGACAGGAGGTCATCGTCAATCGTCAGCGTGGTTCTCATAGCCACCTCAGTGATGCAAATGCATCACGCATCGAACATCATACTCGCTCATTGACCTGAGCCGAAGATGTGTTGCAGCGCACACCGGAGGCACAATAGACCAGATGACTCCGTCGCTCCACGCCATGTTCGCCCCGTCCCAGCGCGTCCACTTCATCGGCATCGGGGGCATCGGCATGAGCGGTATCGCCGAGATCCTGCTCACCATGGGATACCCGGTCTCCGGCTCCGACCTGCGTGCCTCGCCCACCACCGAGCGGCTTGAGCGCCTTGGCGCGAAGATTTACGTCGGCCACGCCGCCGAAAACGCCGCCGCCTCGGACGTCGTCGTCACCAGCTCCGCGGTGGCGCGCGATAATCCTGAGATTCTGGAGGCGCGCGCCCGCAAGACGCCCGTCATCCTGCGCGCCGAGATGCTGGCCGAGCTCATGCGCCTGAAGTACGGCATCGCCGTCGCCGGGATGCACGGCAAAACCACCACGACCAGCATGATTGCCGCGGTTCTCGCCGGCGGCGAGCTCGACCCGACCGTCGTCGTCGGCGGCCGTGTCGATGCGATGGGCTCGAACGCGCGGCTGGGGCGGTCGCAGTACCTCGTCGCCGAGGCCGATGAGAGCGATCGCAGCTTTTTGCGGCTTTCGCCCATCATGGCCGTGGTCACCAACCTCGACCGCGAGCACATGGAGGCCTACCGCGACATGGCCGATGTGGAGGACGCCTTCGTCCAGTTCATGGATGAGGTGCCGTTCTACGGCACGGTGACGGCCTGCGTCGATAACCCCGCGCTGCGGGCCATTCTGCCGCGCGTCACGCCCCGGGTGTACACCTACGGCGAGTCGGCGGAGGCCGATTTCCGCCTCCGCGCGCTGCGCCCCGAGCCCGGTTGCCGCGCCACCTTTGAGGTGAACGCGCGGGGGCTGGTGCTGGGGCCGTTTCACCTCCATGTGCCGGGGCGGCACAACCTGCTGAACGCCACGGCGGCGGTGGCGATCGGGGTGCAGCTGGGGCTGCCGCCGGAGTCGATTGCCGCCGGTTTGGCCAGCTTTCGCGGGGTCGATCGGCGCTTCCAGACCCGCGGCACGGCGCGCGGGGTCACGGTCGTCGACGACTACGGCCACCATCCTACGGAGATCCGCGCCACGCTGCAGGCCGCGCGCGAGTGCGGCTACGGCCGCGTGCTGGTGCTGTTTCAGCCGCACCGCTACACCCGCACCCGTGACCTCCTGGCCGACTTTGCGACCGCCTTCGGCGATGCGGATGCCCTGCAGGTCCTGGATATCTACGCCGCCAGCGAGTCCCCCATCCCAGGCATCACGGGCGAGGCACTGGCCGAGGCCGTGCGCGCGCAGAGCGGGGGGCGCGTCGCCTACGCCGCCTCGGTCGGCGAGGCGGTGGAGCGCCTGGCGGCCGACGCGCGTGAAGGCGACATGATTCTCACGCTGGGGGCGGGCAGCGTGTCGCAGGCCGGGCCGCTGCTGCTGGAGCGGCTCGGCACGGGCATGTAAGATTTCTGCATGGACAGTACAGACCTGCTTATCCTGCCTCCGTACACACCATCCAATCACGTTTTTTGTGTACAGGTTGAGGATTTGCCGGGAACTCTCGACAAGCTGGAACCGGAACTGAAGCAAGGGCATCGCATTGAAATTATGCGCGGCGATACACTCATCGCCGAGTTGCGCGCTCCCAAGGTTGAACTGGCTGAAGGCGAGTTGCCGGAGATGCCTGACTTCATGGCCCGTATGAAGCAGATGTGGGGCGACCGAACCTTTGGCGACAGTGCGAAGTGGATTCGGGAAGATCGCGATGCTGGGTACTAGCTACCTTGATGCAAGTTTTCTGCTCAAGTCCTACCTGATCGAGTACGACTCAGAAGCAGTAGCCAATTCATACGCGCATGTCGTCCGAGGCCACTGATCAGTCCTTTAACCGACGTCGAAGTGGCTTCCGCCTTCGCTCGGCGACTTTCTTCAGATGAAGCTGTACAGCTTCACCGTCTCTATTTGCAAGACAAGCGCAACAAAGTCTTTCATCAGGTCGAGATGCACATGGATGTATACAGACTCGGTGAGCAAATCGCTCTTGGGTACGGCGGTACGTATATGCTGCGCTCCTTGAACATCCTTCACCTCGCTACGGCTCGATACCACAACGCAGACACCTTCGGAACATATGACGGTCGCCTTGCGACCGCAGCCGCTCACCTAGGCCTATCCGTCGTTGGGGCACGGCCCTGATGTCGGTGTACCCGAAAATGTCATATCCATACCGCCGTCTCTGCCGCTATATTGAAATCTCTGGCGACTCCGCGGCCTTGCTCGGGCCTGCGGCATGAAGTTGGTTTATAAACGCGGCTCCGCGGCAACGGCTCTTGCGGAGCCGGAAGAGATCCCCGTCTCCGCCTCTGTTTCAGCAGACGCGGCCTATCGGGAGCCCTCCCCCGCGCCTGCCGGCGCCCTGCACCGTGCCTCTCCGGCCGGCCGGCCGGAGCACGCCGAGCCGGAGACCTACATCCCGCAGCGCGGCTCCTACGGCATGCGCCTGCGCGGGGGTATGCCGCACAGCGTGGGGGGCAGGATCGTCCTGGGCAGCGCCGCGCTGGCCGTGCTCGCCGCCTGCGCGCTAATCGTGGCCGGGGTGCGCCAATTTCTGCTCCACGACCCTCGCTTCCTGATCACCAGCTCGTCGGAGATCTCGATCGAGGGTAACGACCACATCTCGCGCGGTGACGTGCTGGCCGTCTTCGGCGCGGATCTGGAGCGCAATACCTTCAAGGTGCCGCTTGCCGAGCGCCGCGCCGATCTCGAGCGCCTGCCCTGGGTGGCGGACGCGACGGTCATGCGCCTGCTGCCGAACCATCTCCGCGTCCGGCTTGTGGAGCGCACGCCCGTGGCCTTTACGCGGCACGGCACGCAGATCGGCCTGGTCGATGCCGATGGCGTGCTGCTGGATATGCCGCCCGAGTCCGCCGGCGACCCGCACTACTCCTTTCCCGTGCTCACCGGGCTGGCGCCGGGCGACACGCCGGAGGCTCGTGCGGCGCGCATGGAGGTGTACCGGCGCTTCATGGCCGATTTAGGCTCCGCCGGGGCCAAGGTAACGCAAACGCTCAGCGAGGTGGATGTCACCAACCCGGAGGACGTCAAATCGCTGGTTACGAGCGATGGCGCGGACATCCTTGTGCACTTCGGCGATGAGAATTTTCTGCCCCGCTATCAGGCCTTCGAGCGGCACCTGCCGGAATGGCGCACACAGTATCCGCACCTGGCCTCCGCCGACATGCGCTACGAGCGCCAGGTAGTGCTGGAGATGCAGCCCGGAACGGCGGCGGCCGCGACGAACGGAGGCGGCGCGGCAGGCATCGGCACGGCCGGAACCGGCACGGCTGGAACGGGCGCAGCCGGCATCTTTGACGGTCGTCCCGCATCGCTGCCGCGCCCAGTGGAAACCGCCGCGGTTACAGCCAAAAAGCCGGCCGCGGTCAGGCACGCCGAGCCCGCCCATCGAACGACCCTGGCCGCGGGATCGGCGGCAGCACGGCTGGTGGCAGCGCGGCGAGCGCATGAGGCGCATCGCCGCTGATTCGGTCCGTGACTTCGCATAGGGTATTCGCTCGGGGACCTGGCGGCACACCTGCCCGAGCACCCCGGAGCCGGGATAGCGTAGGGTGAACGGGGTACGGTAGAGTTTGCGCGGTAGAGCGTGGCGTTGGTAAAGCGAGGCGAGACTCATGATTCCGGTGCACCCATGAACCCCAAGACAAGCAACCTGATTACGGTACTGGACGCGGGCAGCTCCAAGAGCGCGGTGCTGGTCGCCGAAGCGGGCGATGGCCTGCGTTACCGCGGCCACGGCGTGGAGGCCTCCAAGGGCATGCGCCGCGGCATGATCTCCGATCTGGGTCCGGCCATCGAGGTCATCGACAAGGCCGCGCTCGCGGCGGAGAAAACCACCAAGGCCCCCATCGAGACCGCCGTCGTCGGCATCGGCGGACCGCACATCAAGGGCATGAACTCGCAGGGCGGCATCAGCATGGGCAGCCGGATGAAGGAGATCACGCGCGAAGATGTGCGTTCGGCCATCGACCGTGCGCGCTCCGTCGGCCTCGCCCCCGACCGAGAAGTCCTCCACCTACTGCCGCAGCAGTTCATCCTCGACGACCAGGCCGGCATTCACGACCCCGTCGGCATGGTCGGCAACCGGCTGGAGGTGAACCTGCACCTTTCCACCTGCTCCGGTTCCGCCGCGCAATCGGTCGTTACCTGCGCCAACAAGGCCGGTCTCGAGGTGATCGATACGGTCTTTGAGGGCATCGCCTCCGCCGAAGCCGTCCTTCACCCTGACGAACGCGAATTGGGCGTCTGCATCGCCGACATCGGCGCGAGCTCCACCGAACTGGTCGTCTATTTTGAAAGCGCCGTCGCTCACACCGCCGTCCTGCCGATCGGCGGCGATCACTTCACGAACGATCTCGCGGTCGGTCTCCACGTGGGTGTGGAAGAGGCGGAGATGGTCAAGCGGCAGTACGGCCATTGCGTCGTAACGGCCGTGCCGCAGCTGAATGAGATCGAGGTCGGCGGCGATCTCACCGTCGGCGGCAGTGCCCCGCGCATGATCCGGCAGCGGTTTCTCGCCGAAATTCTTGAGCCGCGCGCCCGTGAACTGCTTACCATGCTGCGCGACAACCTGCGTGCCGGCGGCGTGCTGGAGGCCATGGGCACGGGCATCGTCTTCACCGGCGGCGGTGCCCTGCTGCCCGGCCTGCTCGACCACGCCGAAAGCCTGCTGCGCGTGCCCGCCCGCATCGGCTACCCCGTGCCGCTGCCGGGGATGCCGCCGGAGCTCGCCCGGCCGGAGTTTTCCACCCTCATCGGCATGCTGCTCTACACGCACCGCACCCAGATTCGCAAGGCCAACGAGGAGCAGGGCCTGAAGGCCAAGATCCAGGGACTATTCAAAGGCAGCTTCTAGCCGCAGGGCCGGACCGCACGGGTCTGCGTGGGTAGAATGGAGATCATGTTGTTTCGCAAGCTCCTGCCGTTATTTGCCCCTGTCCTGATTGCAGCATCCAGCGCCGCCCACGCCCAGTTCGGCGTCTATGCAACGGTGACCGGCGAAGACCTGAACAGCTTCCGCTGCGTGACCCTTACGGCCGCGCCCACCACAGGCTGCACCGCCACGGGCACAAACGTCTCCGTGAAGCCCTACGGCGCCGATTTCGGCGCGTATTACGAACTGCGAAACTTCGGCCCGGCACGGATCGGCTTTGATGCGCGCGGTGGCGTGCTGAACAGCAGCAAGGACACGTTTGAGAACCTCACCAGCGCCGACGTGCTCCGTCACTACTCCGCGTTGGGTGGGGTGCGCGCCAGCTTCGGCACACCCATCAAGTTCATTCGCCCGTACGCCGAGATCGCCGGAGGCTATGCCCGATTCGGCTCGGTCAATCGCCAGAGCACCTATCCGCTCAACAACTACGGCCAGTTTGAAGGCCTCGTCGGCGTGGATGTGCCCATCCTTCCATACATGGACATCCGCGCCATTGAATTCGGTGCCGGCGCGCTGCTCGGCAGCAGCACGCACGGGATCGAATCTATCGGTGCCGGCATCGTCTTTCACACCACGCGCTAAGCGCAAGCACCCAAAGTGGAATCGAGCTAGGTACGGCTCGTGGCGGCTTGCCCCATTGTTGTTGCACGCAGCAGCCTCGCTCCGGCGAGAATGGAGCATCGGCTCCCAGGCCCATCAGGAGAGCACCTCGCATGTCGACCCAGACCCCGCAGCCCGATGACGCGCTGCGCATTCACTACCACGATGAAACCCAGCGTTCCGCCCGCATCAAGGTGATCGGCGTCGGCGGCGGCGGCAACAACGCCGTCAACCGCATGATCGCGGCCAAGGTGGAAGGCGTGGAGTTCATCGCCGCCAACACCGACGCGCAGGCGCTTGAAACCTCCAACGCCCCCGTGAAACTACAGCTCGGCGTGAAGCTCACGGCGGGTCTAGGTGCGGGCGCGAACCCGGATGTGGGCCGCCGTGCCGCGCTTGAAGACTCCGACAAAATTATCGAGGCGCTTGAAGGCGCGGACATGGTGTTCGTCACCGCCGGTCTCGGCGGCGGCACAGGCACGGGTGCGGCCCCGGTCATCGCCTCGCTGGCCTCGGAGATGGGTGCTCTGACCGTTGCGGTCGTCACCCGGCCGTTCGGCTTTGAAGGCAAGCGCCGCATGATGCAGGCCGAACGCGGCATGCAGGAGCTGCTTGAATCGGTCGATACCCTCATCGTGATTCCCAATGAGAAGCTGCTCGCCGTGGCCAAGGACGCGGGCTTCTTTGAGAGCTTTCGCATCGCCGACGACGTGCTGCGGCAGGGCGTGCAGGGCATCTCGGACATCATCACCATCCCCGGCGTCATCAACCGCGACTTTGCCGATGTGAAGACCACCATGGCCGGTATGGGCTACTCGGTGATGGGCACGGCGCAGCGTACCGGCCAGAACCGCGCGCGGGAGGCCGCCCAGGCGGCCATGGCCTCGCCGCTGCTCGAATCCGGCGCGATCGACGGCGCGCGCGGCATCCTGATCAACATCACGGGCTCCAGCAATCTAAAGTTGAGCGAGGTCAATGAGGCCTCTACAATCATCCAGGACGCCGCGCATGAGGATGCCAACATCATCTTCGGCGCGGTGCAGGACGAATCCATGGGGGATGACGTCAAGATCACGGTCATCGCCACGGGCTTCAAGGAGTCGCAGCCGCAGCGGCGCGAGCGTATGCTCGGCAACGTCACCGAGCCCGATCCCGCCAGGGAGGTTCCCTTCACCCCGAGAATCTCCCCACGCGTGGCGCAGGCGCCCTTCGCGAGTGAGGTCGCCGGGTCCGGATCGGCCTCCGGTCCGGCAGGCCGATCCGCCAATGGGAGTGAGCTCAAACCGCCGGTGATCAGTGGCGCAAACGCGCATTCCCCGGCGCAGACCTCCACGGAGCATTTCGCGGCTATTCCCGTTCCGGTGGTGCGTGCGGACGCGCACGGCAGCCGGGAAGGCCATGTGCCCGCGCGCGCCAACTTCGCCCCGATCTTCCCGGAAACGCCTATCGCGGAGATGTCGCGTACCTCCTCTGCCGCGTCTTTTGGGTCCTCCGGGACAACGGAGGCGATGCGCGCTGATGACGCCCACGCGGGAGCGCAGCTGAGCCTCCCCGCGGACGAAACGAAGCCGGAGCTCCTGCCCGTGCCCGCTTCGGTCTTTGACGACGACTTCTTCCAGAAGGGCAATGACGAACTGCGCGCCAGCAGCCTGCATATCTGGCCCGGTGAGATCCCGAACGGGTCTTCAGAGGGATCGCACTCCCCCATTCCGGGGATAGCGCCGGAACCGGTCGCCAAGTCATCCTTGTCGGACTCCCGTGTGCCCAGCTTTGCCGGGTATGCGGGGGATGCGGCTCATGGGGTGAACGGAGCTCACGGCATGCAGGGAGCTCACGGGCTTCAGGGCACCGATGAACTGGATATTCCCGCCTTTCTGCGCCGCAGTCATTAGGGCGAAGTGGTTCATCGAAAAGAAGAGAAGGGAAATACCTTGTTCCGGGCCACCTGTCTGCTCCTGTTCAGTTCGTTGTGGTTGAGCACGCTCACCGCCGCCGCTCCACGGCGGCATCCGGCGCGCGCGGCGAGCCGGACGGCGAGTGTCAACCCGGCGCATCGCGCCGCACGCGGCTCCGTCCGCCATTCCACTTACAGCCCGGCGAGCTCTGCCCATGTCGGCAGTCTTCGGGCCAGAGGTATACGGCGCGGTCGCGGGCGCCTGGCCCTGCGGGCCGACGTCCCGCGGACGGTCGTAGCCCCCTCACCCAGTGAGCGCGCCTTCGCCAGCAGCTTCAACAATCCGCCCGGCTACCTGACCGCGGGCGACCTCACCGCCGGCGAGGACCCGGTGGTGCGCGCCGCCGCGCTTGAGGCGCTCGGCAACCTGAACGGGACGGCGCTGGCCATCGATCCCTCCTCCGGCCGCATTCTCGCCATGGTGAACCAGAAGCTCGCCCTGAGCGCGGGCGCGGAGCCCTGTTCGACCATCAAGGTCTCGGTCGCTCTCGCCGCTTTGAAAGAGGGCCTGATCACCGCCTCGACGCCGGTCAACCTCGGCGGCCACTACTCCCTGGACCTCACGACGGCCCTCGCCCGCAGCGTCAACCTGTACTTTGAGGTGTTGGGCCGCGCCATGGGCTTTGAGCGCGTGAAGCACTATGCCAATCAGTTCGGCCTGGGTGAGCTGGCCGGCTACGGCATCCAGGGCGAGCAACTCGGCGTCTACCCCGATACCGAACTGCCGCACAACAAGGGCGGCGTGGGCCGCATGTGCTCCTTCGGCGAAAGCATCTCCATGACGCCGCTGCAGCTGGGCGCGCTCGTTTCGGCGATCGCCAACGGCGGCACGCTCTACTACCTGCAACACCCCACCTCGCCGGTGCAGGCGGCTGACTTCACCCCCAAGGTGAAACGCCTGCTCGATATCGGTAACGTCATTCCGCAGATCCTGCCCGGCATGAGCGGCGCGGTCAATTTCGGCACGGCACGCTCACTGAAGGCCAACTTTGAGCAGTTCCCGGTCTTCGGCAAAACGGGTACCTGCTCCAACAACGGCACGCACTTCGGCTGGTTTGTCAGCTACGGCGACGCGCCCACGGGCCGTATCGTGACCGTGATCTTCCTGGACGGCAGCCGCGGCTTCTCCGGCCCGCGCGCGGCCGATGTTACAGGGCAGTTCTATCGTGCCATGTATGAACGCAACTACTTTGGCCCGCGTGGACCCGCGCTCGCCAGCGCCCTGCCGACGACGGGCCGCTGAAGCGATCCGCTTCGGCACCCATACACTAGTCTAGTGACGAAGCAATTTGTCATCGTGACGAATACTTGTCATCCCGTAACGAAGTGAAGGGATCTGCTTTCCGGCTCTGCAAGTGCTCAGGGAGCAGACCTTTCGCGATGCTGCGGGATGACGACCAAGGGCTACGGAATGCCGATATGGCTGAGGTGCGCATGCGGATCGTATCGGCGGGGGAGATGGCCGCGGCCGACCGGCGGTCGGTCGAGATGGGCGTTTCCATCGGCAAGCTGATGGAGGAGGCCGGGATGGCCGTGGCGCGCTTCGCATTGCGGCACGGTCCGCCGGCCGGGCTGATCGTGGTGCTCTGCGGTAAGGGCAACAACGGCGGCGACGGCATGGTGGCGGCCAGATTTCTCGCCAGTGCCGGCCGTGAGGTGCGCCTCGTCCTGCTGGGCATGGCCGCGGATCTGCAGGGACCGGTTTTGGCTGCCTGGGACGCTGCAGCGACCGAGGCCCACGCCGGCAGTAAGATCGAAGGCTTCGAGGCCGGCGACGAGGCCGCCCTCCAAACCGCGCTGGCGGGTGCCGCCCTGGTACTGGACGCGGTCGTCGGCACCGGCTTCAAACCGCCATTGCGCGGTCTGGCGGCCACCGCGCGCGATCTGCTTGCCGAAAGCCCGGCACCGGTGGTCGCGGTGGATCTGCCCAGCGGCTGGGACGCGGACGCAACGACGATTCATGCCGGCATATCGTCCGCAGACGAACAAAGTCAGGCGTTTCGTGCCGATGCCGTCGTCACCTTCGCCACCCCTAAGCCGGCGCATGTCTTCGGCCACCTGACGCCGGGCCTGGTCTTCGGTCCGGTCGTGGTGGCCGACATCGGCACACCCCCGGGGGCGCTCGACAGCAAAACGGGCCTGCACTGGGCGGGTACCTCCAAGGCCGTCGCGGAAACACCGCGCGGCATCGACGGCAACAAGGGTAAATTCGGTCACGTTCTGCTGATCGGCGGAGCCCCCGGCAAGTCCGGCGCGCCCTCCATGATGAGCCTCTCCGCATTGCGCACGGGGGCGGGCCTGGTCACGGCGGCGGTGCCGCGCTCGATCCTGCCGGAGGTCGCACGCATCACGCCTGAGCTGATGACGACCCCTCTTGAGGAGGGCTCAGGGCACACCACCCAAGGCGAGGAAGGCCGCGGTACGCCGCCAGAGGCACAGGGATTGAGTCTGGATGTGCTGGAACCTGAAGCACTGAACAAGCTCCTGAAAGGAATGAAGGTCGTCGGCATCGGTCCCGGGCTGGGACAGGAGGGCTCGACGCCCGAGTTCGTGCGCCGCTTCGTTAAGCGTGTGACGCTGCCCATGGTCGTCGACGCCGACGCCCTGAACTGCCTGGCCGGGCACACGGACGTGCTGAAACGCGCCGCGGCCTGCAAAGATCCGCAAGGGAACCCGCGCACGATCGTCCTCACGCCGCACCCGGGCGAGATGGCGCGGCTGATCGGCGGCTCTGTAAAGGATGTGGAGGCCGACCGGATCACCCTCGCACGGCGCTTCGCGACAGAACACGGCGTCACTCTCGTCCTCAAAGGCTGGCGCACGCTCATCGCCCACCCCGATGGCCGCGTGGCGGTAAACACCACCGGCAATCCCTCCATGGCCAAAGGCGGTAGCGGCGATATCCTCACCGGCATCGTCGCGGCCATGCTGGGGCAATACCCGGAAAACATCGCCGAAGCGGTGGAGGCGGCGGTATTTCTGCACGGTCTGGCGGGGGACCTCGCCTGCCTGGCGCAGGACGAGCACACCGTGCTCGCCACCGACACCGTCGCGCACCTCGCACCGGCATTTCGCGCGCGGGTCACCGACGGGGACGGCTTCACCTGGATCGCCGGTACCGCCACCAACGGCGCGCTCTCTCAACCGGCACGGGGCAGGCTGCGCCCATGAACTTCAACCGCGAAAAGCGCCTCCGCACCCGCAGTGAGGCCGGCACCCTGGCGCTCGGCGAGCTTCTGACCGAGCTGCTGCCTTCCCCCAAACTCGTCCTGCTGCGCGGCGATCTGGGTGCGGGCAAAACCACGCTGGTGAAGGGCATGGCCGCCGCGCTCGGCGCAGCGGAGGCCGACGCGGTCACCAGCCCCACTTTTACCCTGGTTCACGAGTACAAAAGCCGCAGGGAAAAGGGACACAACGCCCGCATCTTCCACCTGGACCTGTACCGACTCGAGACAGAAGCCGAGCTGGAGAGTGTGGGTGTCTGGGAGATCGTCGATGCCGGGGATGCACTGGTGCTGGTCGAGTGGGGCGAGCGGTTTCCGTCGCTGGTCGCTCGTGCCGACGCCGAAATTGCCATCACGCCCGGAGAAAACGAGACCGAACGGCTGCTGCTGGTGCGCTGGAGAGAATAAGCCGCGAGGAACAGCAACGAAAAAGGCCGCGCCCCCAATGGGACGCGGCCTTGCCCCCTACAGGGCGAACGTTTTACCGCCTGCGGCGACGTGCCGTGGCTTCCTGGGCCGCGGTCTGGGCGCGGATGCCAATGAAACTGGGAACGAACACGGTGGCTGCAAAGGCGGTGGCAACTAATAGCTGGTACATACAACTCTCCTGTTGAACGCGTGGGGGCAGGTGCGCCGCGGCACACGTCGATACACAATGGTCTGTCGGTGATGGGTGTTCAGCGTGGGCGGGCATCAGGTCTTGACTGAGCCGTCGCGGTCGCTGGCTTCTTGACCGGAGCATCACCTGCGAGCACATCTCGCTGAGGTCTCTCCCTGTCTTCTTCATAGTAGATGAAGGGAGTCTTAGGAAGATGCAACTTTGTGTGCAGAAAACAAAAGATTCTTACTATGATCCGCCTCGCACACGATTGTCAAGTCTGGTCGTTGAATCGATAAATTCCGCACAATTCGTCGCCTGTGGACCCATACTCCTCCTGCTGCGCGATGGCCTCGAGGTCCGCCAGGTGGTCCGCGGTTGACATCGGCACGCTTCCGAACCAGAGCTTCTGAAGGCAGGGTTCACGGTCCAGCAGCGAGTCGTGCTCGGCGTTGACGTAAACCAGATCGAACGGCCGGGGCGCGGCGGCAAGCGACTTCACGACATGGCGTATGAAGCGCCGCAGCAGCTTTGCCTCAAACGGATGGAAGAGGTAGGCCAGGGTCGGCTCGGCCGGCAGGGGCAGGCGTGTGGCGTCGCCCAGCCGCAAGCGCAGCGGCGCCAGCGCTTCGGCCCGCGCATTCCCGTCCCAGCGCTCTATGTTTTCCTCGGCGAGGGCCGCCAGCTGCGGATTCAGCTCGATGCCCTCCACCCGCAAGAACGGATGCTGCGAAGCCAGCAGCATGGCCCTACCCTTGCCCGCGCCCACGTCTAGAAAGACCGTGCGATCGATCGGCTGCAACGGCGCGCACTCTCCGAGCCAACGGTCGATCACGCCGTGCAGGATGCTGGGCGCGACGCCGTAATAAGCGGTCAGCTCCGTGGACGCGATGCCGGTACCCTCGGCGATCTGCGGTCCGGGCAGCAGGCCGGAGGTGTCCGTACCGTGCTCGCGGTCAAAAGGATGGATTGCGGTGGAGGGCACCGCTTTGGGCCGCTTGGGAACGAGCAGAAGACCGGGTTTGGAGCGTGAACTCATGTCAGTCGGCACTCAACCCAGTATGGGGAACAGGGGCGGCAGCAGCGACAGCTCGACCCGGGAGATGGGATACAGACCCAGCAGACGATTTTCCACCGCGGCGCGCAGCTGCGCATTGGCGGCCTCCTCCGTGCCTGCGGCCCACAGCGTCAGGTGGGCGACGAAGCGCGGCGGCACCCCCGGGATGCCCGTGCCGGGCGCATCGGCATCAGGCGTCAGCCGGAACGAGCGCACCAGACCCGCCGAGACCACATCCCGCCGCAGCGCCGGGACGAAACACTCGCGCAGGGCCTCCAGCAGATCGGCCTCGGTAAATGGGTTGGCCACGTAATCAGCGGCCCAGATCGCGGTGATCGGTCATGCAGCTCTGCACATGGCTGGTCGCGAGCATGCTCCAGCTGTTGGCGTTGCCGCCGGCCATGGGCACGCTGTGGCGGTAGTACTCAAGCCACATTAGGCAGTTGCGCAGATCGGGGGCATCGGCTCCCCCCGCCGCATTGGCCTCCATGCGAAAGGCGGCCAGGGCGGGTGTGAACTGGCTCTCAGGGGCGTCGCGCAGACCGGCGGCGCGGTCGAAGCTCCCCCAGGCGGGCGAACCCGGGCGCGCGGCGGTGGGTTGGCCCGTGAGCAGGACCGTGTCCCTTCGGGCACGCCTGACACGCAGGAGGTTATATACGCCCAGTGCCAGCAGAATCGCGATCAGAAGGTAGTGACGGGGGTGTAAGCGCATGGCGGGAATCTAATGGGTGCGATCGACGAGATAGCGGGCAACGGCTTTTAGGGACTCGGCGGCCTCACCGAGGGGGTCCAGGGCGGCAAAGGCATCGGCGATGAGCTCTTCGGCATCGTGCCGGGCCCGCTCGAGACCGAAGACGGCGGGCCAGGTGGCTTTGTCGGTGGCGGTATCCTTGCCGGCGGTTTTGCCCAGATGCTCGGAGCTTTGCGTGACATCCAGGATATCGTCGACGATCTGGAAGGCGAGCCCGGCCTTTTCGCCGAAGGTGCGCAGGCATCGGATGGTGTCCTGATCCGTTCCACGCTTAGGCCCGTGTACGTTCTTTCCGCTCCCATAGCCGTGCTGCAGGCAATGTCCCAAACCGAGCAGGCCGCCGCAGACGATCGACGTTGCCATCAGCGCGCCGGTCTTGGCGCGGTGAATGCGTTCCACCAGCGCGGCGGTGGGTGTTTGGCCCCCGCTCTCGATATCCATCACCTGGCCGCCGATCATGCCCGGCGGCAGGGCATGGGGACTACCGGCGGTGGGCGCAAATGCAGCGTCGGCCGCGGTGCCAAACGCGGTGCCGGTTCCGACACCGGTACCGATGGCGAGCGAAAACTCGCGCAGAATCTCGACCGTCGTGGCGGCGGGCGCGGGCAGCGTGGCAAGGGTCTGGAAGGCGAGCGTTTGCAGCGCATCGCCGGCAAGAATGGCGATCGCCTCCCCGAACACGACGTGGCAGGTGGGCTTGCCGCGCCGCAGGTCGTCGTTATCCAGCGCGGGCAGATCGTCGTGAATTAGGGAGTAGGTATGCACCATCTCCAGCGCGGCGCCGAGCTCCGCCGCTCCCGGCGGCAGCGCGCCGGCGACGCAGCGCGCGGCCTCCATCGTGAAGATCGGCCGCACGCGCTTGCCGCCGGCAAAGGTGGAGTGGCGCATGGCCCGGTGGATCGAGTGCGGTTCCACGGTAGCGGCCGGCAACA
>CAXTBJ010000045.1:2680-32561 GCA_964242585.1 uncultured Bryocella sp. | reverse complement strand
TCACAGATTTCCCGCCTTCATCTCTCCCGCCGTAATCCCGTCGTTTCCATCATTCGATCAGCCGATCCTTCCACTCTCCATAGACGCGTCATCGCGCGAAAGAACGGCTGGACAGTGCTCAAAATCCCGCAACTCTGCTGCCCTTCCTGCTCCGCATAGGATGTAACGGCAGTTCAGGCAAAAATATGAGCCTTCTATAAAGGAATTTCATACTCACCTGCGCTGTATCGCGGCGGCTACCGAAAACAGGAGGTTTCAAAGCGTTCAGAGGTGGACCATACCGCCAATCTCAACTCACCTCCCTCGGCGTAGAACCTTTTCACACGACACAACGTCCATTCAGGGGTACACGATTGGCAACGGCATCAAACGTAGCAGTACACCCGACATCGGTGCCGAATGAGCCAGCCGGCGACCGAAAACAATAACCTCATCACAAGGTAGTGGCTCCCCGCACGCAGGTTGGGGTCAGGGTGAAGGAACAGTTCACCATGGAGACGATTTGCAGAAGCGAAAAGCCATCATCATCGGCGCGGGCCCCGCGGGCCTGACCGCCGCTCTGGAGCTGCTGCGCCGTACGGACGTGCAGCCCGTCATTTTGGAAGCCAGTGACGAGATCGGCGGCATCTCCCGCACAATACGCTACAAGGGCAACCGCATGGACATCGGCGGGCATCGCTTTTTTTCCAAAAGCGACCGTGTGATGCAGTGGTGGCTGGAGCTGATGCCGGCGGCCGCCGAGTCCGTTACCGACACGGACCGGGCTGTCGAGGTGAGTTACCAGGGCAAGCGGCGTGCCGTGCCCGTCTCCCCCGGTCACGGCACCGACCCCGGCAGCCAGCCCATGCGCGGCACGGAGTCCAGCCTCAGCGCCCGAACCGCCTCGCAACCGCAGCCCACCGCCACCGCCGTGCTCGAAAGCGACACCGAAGAGACCGAGGCCGACGGCGAGGAGCACCGCGCCGCCCACGGCCACACCGCCACGCCGCTAACCGCGGAGCCTGAGGACGCCGATCACATCATGCTGATCCGGCCCCGCAAGAGCCGCATCTACTACCTGCGCCGCTTCTTCGATTACCCCATCAAGCTCACCGCGGCCACCATGCGCAACCTGGGGCCCGTGCGCATGGCCAAGATCGGCGTCAGTTACCTCAGCTCGCGGCTGAGACCGATCAAGCCGGAAAAGAGCCTCCAGGACTTCCTGATCAACCGCTTCGGTCGCGAGCTCTACCTCACCTTCTTCAAGAGCTATACGGAAAAGGTATGGGGCGAGCCTTGCGATCGTATCTCCGCCGAGTGGGGCGCGCAGCGCATCAAGGGCCTCAGCCTCACCACCGCGGTGCGCCATTTCCTGCGCAAAACCCTGCGCGGCCGCCCGATCGACAAGGCCGGAGACGCTCCCGACGTCGGACAAAAGCACACCGATACCTCCCTGATCGAGCGCTTCCTCTACCCCAAATTCGGCCCCGGCCAGCTCTGGGAACACGTCGCCGACAAAGTTGTTCTGGGCGGCGGTGAGATCCACATGCGCTGGACGGTTGACCGCGTGATCAGCCAGGGCGAATGCATCACCGCCGTTGAGGCCGTCAATGGGGCCGGCGAGCGCCGCCGCCTAGAAGGCGACTACTTCATCTCCACCATGCCCATGCGCGAGCTGACCGGTGCGCTCGAGCGCGGCGGCGCCCCTGTGCCGGCCAACGTGCGCGAGGTCTCCGACGGTCTGCAATACCGTGACTTCATCACCGTCGGCGTGCTCGCCAACCGGCTCGATGTCGAGGAGGCGACCCCGACGCTGCGAGGCAGCCGTCTCAGCTCCCTCATTCAAGACACTTGGATCTACATCCAGGAGCCCGATGTCCTGCTGGGCCGCCTGCAGATCTTCAACAACTGGAGCCCCTACATGGTCGCCGACCCGGACAAGGTCTGGATCGGCCTGGAATACTTCTGCTACGACACCGACCCGCTGTGGGCCATGCCCGATGACGAACTCAAGCGCTTCGCCGTCGGCGAGCTCGAAAAAATTGGCATCCTGCGCACCGCCGAGGTCCTGGACGCCCACGTCGTCCGCGTGCCCAAGACCTATCCCGCCTACTTCGGCACCTACGAGCGTTTCGATGAGCTGCGCCGCTGGACCGACGGCTTCGACAACCTGTTCCTGGTCGGCCGCAACGGCATGCACAAATACAACAACCAGGACCACTCCATGCTGACCGCCATGGCCGTGGTGGACGGCATCGTTGCCGGCCATGTAGATAAGGCAGCGCTCTGGTCCATCAATACCGAGCAGGAATACCACGAGGAAAAGGCGAAGAAAGCGTAGCGCGGTAAGCTGACAGTCATGCCTGCCATATTCGGAGCTTCCTCTACGGCTGAAGACGTGCTTTCAGGGATTGACCTGCGCGGTCAACGCGTTTTGGTGACGGGTGTCTCGGCCGGTATCGGGGTGGAAACCGCGCGCGCCCTCGCCGCACACGGCGCAGAGGTCATCGGCACAGCCCGTAACCTTGAAAAGGCTCGACTCACAACCGGGCATATCCGCGGTCAAGCTGCCTCTGGTGGTGGACTGGAGCTGATCCAACTCGACCTGGCTTCGCTTGCGGATGTTCGCGCCTGCGCCGACACGCTCCTGGCCGCCAATGAGCCCTTCGATGTGATCATCGCCAACGCCGGGGTCATGGCGGGCTCGAAGAGCAGTACCGCCGAAGGGTTTGAACTGCAGTTCGGGACCAACTTTCTCGGACACTTCGTGCTGATTAATCGCCTGGCCGGTCTCCTCAACGCCGGCGGACGCCTTGTGAACGTATCTTCGGCAGGCCATCGCCGCGCCGACGTCGATCTCCAGGACCCCAACTTCGAGAGAACTCCGTATCAAGAGCTGGTGGCCTACGGGCGCTCCAAAACCGCGACGATCCTCTTTGCGGTCGAGTTTGATCGCCGTCATAAGCTCAAAAACATCACGGCCACCGCGATACACCCGGGAGCCATCCAGACTGAGACCGTTCAGAGATTGATCGAGGGACTCGGCGCCGGCAAAGACGCCGCCGTAGCATCCTTTGACTGGAAGACTGTTCCTCAGGGAGCGGCCACCTCGGTCTGGGCTGGCTTCGTAGCTCCCGCAACTGAAGTGGCGGCGAAATACTCCGAAGATTGCCGGGTGGCAGAGGTCGTCGACGATCCTGCCTCGCGGACAGGCGTACGCTCCTACGCCCTCGACCCGGAACATGCCAAAGCACTGTGGGCCAAAGGCGAAGAGATGGTCGGCGAGACCTTCTAGGGATAGCGTCTCCCACCGCCCCGATCGCAAAGTGGTGCTTCGTCTACTTCGCCCCGGCCGGGCAAAGGCACTCCCGAAACGCCTCCGGCCGGCTCTCCCGCACGGCACACGCATACGCAGGCCAGATCTGCGCCAGCCCAAGGCCGTACAGGCCGCCGCCGCCGGCATAGAAATGGTCGCGAAAGAACGTCGAGCGCCCCGCCTTGCCGTCATGGTCCGCGGTGAAACCATCCGCCAGGACAGCGGCGGAGACAGCCGAAAAATTCGGCAACTGATAGGCGCTACTGAACTGATAAGCGGCCGTCCAGGGCGGCGCGGCGCCGCCGGCCTCCGGCGAAACCACCGTGCGCCAGTCTTTCAGCACCATCGTCCGCGGGTCGATCGCGGCCACCAGAAAGGCCGGATGGTTGCCGTAGTACGACGTAATGGAGGGAACGATCTTGATGGGCACCGCGGCTGTCCCCTCACCCCCTTTACCGCTTTCCACCGTCGGCCCCGCCGTCCGGCGCAGCAGCCGCATCTCGTCCATGTGCGTATGCGCAAACAGGCCCAGACGCACCACATCGGCGAAGTCCAGCAGTGTATCGACCAGCGCCGTGTCCGCCAGCAGGGTATGCACCTCCGCGGAGCAGAGCTCGCTCGGGTGCAGAACGTATTTGGTGAAGCTGCCATACACATCCACCCCGGGCGGGATGTGCCCCATCACCCAGACCTGCTGGTGACCGGCGCGCGCGGACTGCAGCTGCCCCCGCAGCCATTGGATCTGTTCATGCTCCTGCGTGCGGCTGTATTGGGGATCGCCGCACGGACCGTACCAGGCCGCCTCAAAGATATCCTGCAGCACGATCAACCGCCCCGCCTGCAACGGCGCCGGCAGGGCGACGTTGTAGTCCCCCTCGGGCGAAACCTCCATCGGCGGCGTGGCGGCGGCTCGCCTCGGCCCGGTCCGCCCACCCCGCCCCGCGTGCAACCCAGCCGCCTCCGTCATGGTCTCGGTCGCGCTCCGCATAAATCCGCTGCCGGCCGTCTCCCGATAATCCGCGCAGCCCGAGTCGTTATTGCCCAGTGCGATGTACACCGGCACCTGCGGAAACGCGAGCCGCAGCTCCATCCCCACAAATGCAACGGTCTTGGCCGAAAACGCGGAGAGCTCCGCCTCGCTCGCCCCCGGCACCAGCTTGCGAAACCGGCAGGGAAACTGGTGGGTCAGCAGATCGCCGCCCAGGGTCACAAACGCGGGGTGCGGCTCGGC
The DNA here is from genome assembly GCA_964242585.1 of uncultured Bryocella sp. GTDB lineage: Bacteria > Acidobacteriota > Terriglobia > Terriglobales > Acidobacteriaceae > Granulicella. Next base: position 28,035 of record CAXTBJ010000045.1, on the reverse strand, counting down.
TTCGTGCGCCGCCCGCAGCGACTCCCGGAACAAAAACCAGTTCGTGTCCAGGCGCGGCGACCGGCACGCCACCTCCAGAGCAGCCAGATCGGCATCCGCCTTCAGCCCGTTGCCCCCATCCCCATTACCCTCAGCCAGAATCGCCGGCCAGCGCTCCACCGGCGCGGCCCGCAGTGCCGGCAGCAGCCGAGGATTATGAAACGGATCGAAGTGCACGTCGGCCAGCAGCACGGCGGGCACCGCATCCTGCGCCCGCGCCGCGGTGCCGGCGAAAATCAGCAGGGCGCAGCAAAAGATAAAACGAGAAGCTGATTGAAGGCGGCGAACACGCATCGGCGTTCCCAGTGTATCGGGCCGTAGCGGGGCCCTACGGCAAAAGGTGTTCCAGACCGGTGACACTGATTGTGTCCGGGCTACAGTTCCCGCCGCCAAACCGGGCACCTGCATCCAAGTGCAAGTCGGGGGCCGCCGACAGCGTTCAGGCCCGCACGCAAGGAGACCGCATATGAAACGTCTTATCTACTGGGCAACCATCGCCGCCGCCGTCAGCGCGGCATACCTCATGTACAAGCGCGGCGTCCCCGTGCTCCAGATCGCGCAAAAGGCCGCCACCAACCCGCTCGGGGCCCTGTTGAATGAAGTCCAGCAGACCTCCTGAAGCTGAGGGAACAAACTCTTCTGCCCTTTTTGTCATTCCCGCCGGGAATCTGTGTTTGCGCTCTCTGGCCGTGGGTACCTTGCCCCAGAACAGTTGGCCGCGCCCAAACCACCATAACCGGCTATCCTGAAGGAGCCGACTGCCCTCGCAGCCGCCGTGGGTTCCCCCGCAGCGCCCGGCAGCCTCCCTAAGCAAGGAAACGTGACCATGAGCACCACCTCCGCCCCCGCACTCGCTCAGCTTGAACTGGCCGCGCACACCGCCGGCCTCGTGCTCTCCCCGCTTGACCCCGGCAAGGCCTTTGGCGGCCAACCGACCGCGCGCTGGAGCATGGGCCTGCCGTCCGTACCCAACCGTACCCTTCCCCTCGAACTCGGCGACGACTTCGACGCCGCCGATCCGGCCTTTGCCGGCGAACTCGGCACCTTCTTCGCCGAAGCCGCCGAGCGGCTCACCAATCCGCGTCCGGACTGTTACCTCTCCGTGCTCGGCCTCCCGCTGTCCTTCGGCAAGTTTGCCTGGCCCTTCCACGCCTCCACCTCCGGCGCGGATACCTTCATCGTGCACGGCGAGATCCGGCTCGAAACCGGTGCCGAAGCCACTCTGCACGCCAAGGTCTCCGCCTCCCTGACGCAGACCTTCCGCGACGTCGTCAGCGCCCTGGAGCAGCCCTTCACGGAAAGTTTCATCTACAACGCCGTTCGCAAGACGCTCGACCAGGGCCAGTTGGAGCTCGTCAAGAGCGGCAATCGCCAGCCCGTTCCCGTCACCACGCGCTACTACTCGGCCAAGCAAAAACGCTTCGTCTTCAATGACACCACGCCGGAGGGCCGCAAACAGTTCGTCGCCGGTCACGTCTTTTGGCTCAGCCACGTGCTGGGCTCGAATCAGCCGGTTTGGATCGCCGACCCACGCGATGCGCAGTACCTGAACGCCGAAACGGCCGACCTGCTCGCTGCAGGTGCCGAACTCGCCGCGGAGGGCCTGATTACCCTGGGTGCCAACGGCGATCGCGCCGTCGCAACTGAAAAATTGATTGCCGAACGCCCCCGTTTCGAAGCCGAGATCGCCGAAGCGCTGGCCTTCATCAAGCCCACCTTCAACGAGGACATGCGCGGCGGCCTAACCAACATGTAGACCGCCACACGGCTACCGGAGCACAGGAGCTGATGGCGTAGAGGCACCTCGCCCCCTATTGTCATTCCCGAAGAGGATCTGCGGTTGTTCTGCTTTGCCCGTTTCCATACCATCCGCCAACCTGCGCTATCCAACAGTTCTCAACCCGCGCTCACCTCCTCGAATTATGACAATCCAAAACCGACAACCGCTTACCGCGGTCCGGGCCCACCCTGCCGCAGATGCTGCTCCGCCACAAAATATCCCTTCTTGAACGCCTCGCGGTAGGTCTCGCGCGCGGGGAAGGGCACCTCCGGGTGACGGAACTGTTCGTGGCTGGCCGGGTTCGGCGGAAGCTGGCGTTGGAAATCGTTGCGAGCTGCATCGATGCCGTCATGGAAGGCTCGGCGGCTCAGGTCGTCGGCAAAATCGGCCGGGGGTGCATCCCATCCACCGCCACCGGCTGGGTAGCCGGGCTGAAAACCGGCCTGGGGTGGGGGTGGTCCGCCCGCACCGCCACGCAGATGCTGCGTGGCAAGGAAATAGCCGCGCTTATATGCTTCGCGATAGGCGTCCCGAGCCGGAAATGGCACCTGCGGCTGCCGAAACTCCTGATGGACGGCCGGGTCCGGCGGGCGCTGACTTTGAAAATCCCGGCGCGCGGCTTCGATACCGTCGTGGAAGGCCTGGCGATGCAGGTCGTCGTTGTATTCCTGCGGCGGTGCGTCCCATCCGCCTCCCCGATAGCTCTGGGACGGCGGCCCATACTGCCCACGCGCCACGCCCGCCAACAGCACGGCCTGCAACATAACACTTGCTGAGATTCTTCGTGCGACGCTCATCGTTCTCTCCCGCTACTCACAGGTGAGATGGCAAACGGAGGCCTTGCGAAGGGCAGAAACAACGAATCCTGTGCTCACCCATGACAAGGCATGTTCCACCACGGAGCGGTCGGCTTCCAGGTTATTCTTACAACCTATAGCACGTGCAAACCAAACCCAAGCAGTTCCGCTAATCTTCTTTCCGTCTCAGCCTCTACCCCTCACGGCCGCACGCTCTCCGCCTCCACCGAAACAACCCCAATTCCTTCCGCAAACGCCTGAACCTGAGCCTCATCGGCGGCTAGCTCGGCAGCGTTCTCAATCCAGACAACGCGCCCCGTGGCGAGCATCCCCGAACCCGCTTGCGGCCCCTTGGGAAACTCTTCACTCACCTGATACGGCGTGTCGCGTACGATGGTGCGCTGTTCTCGATACTCCTGCGGTTTCGTCATGTCATCCTCGCCTGCTATGAGGATGGGGCACAGCCGTCATGCGGGAAATATCACAATGGGGGTATGAGTCCCCTAAAGAGCGTCCCATTCTGAAACAGTCCCGCGCAGAAAACCTATATCCGGGGGTCGCGAGACCCGCGTTGCAGACCAGAGTATTGTCTATAGCGACAGAATCGCACAACCATACCGACTCACGCCCCCTGCATCGCCGCCACCCCGGCCTCGGCCACCGCCTGATCCTGCGCCCCCGCGCCGCCCGACACGCCCACGGCCCCAATCACCTTGCCGCCCTTCTTCACCGGAAGGCCGCCCGCAAAGATCATCACCTTGCCATCGTTCGACGCGTAAATCCCAAAAAACTGATCCCCCGACTGCGAGTTCTTCCCCAGATCCTCGGTCGTGATGTCGAAGGCCCGCGCCGTGAACGCCTTCTTCTGCGCAATATCGATAGACCCCATCCATGCATTCGGCATGCGCTCAAACGCCAGCAGATGCCCACCCGCGCAGGCCACCGCGATGCACATCGGCTGCCCGATCTCCTGTGCCTTCTGCGTAGCCGCGGCAATAATCCGGCGGGCATCCCCCAAATCCAGCGATTCGTGTGTCGTGCTCATCCTGTTCCCCTTATCTGTCCTGAGTCGTCGCGGCAAACCTCGACCGCTCTCGCCGTAAGATGCGCAATCCCGAACAACTCGTCAGCCGTCCGCCAAGGTGGAGCGCATGCACCCGAATACACCGCTTGAAACCCTTGCGCGCTCCCGCCCTAGCAATTCGGCCTTCCGGGCAAATCTCCCCACGGTTCTATGGAACCGTTAACGGGCTGAACACGAGATCCACTGTTGCCGCACTCAGATCCTCATACGAGCGCTCATGCCAGGCAGTCAATTCAATTGATATCCGGCATCTGCCGTTCACCTGCCGGGTGGAACATCTTGACGCCAATCTGAAATCGCTCGACCTGCGACTTACCTCCGAGCAGGCCAGCAAACCGGATGCCGTGTCCAAGCCTACGCTCACTTTCCGGCTGATTTTCAATGCCAATCTACCTCCTAACTTCGCGCACGCTGGAAACGATGGTGAACGGCATCCCGAGCAAACTGGTCGGGCAATGTTCAAAAGCGACCCCGAACACTGGTAGCACAAAATAGATCATCCGATGATGCCGATGACATAGAGACATCTCGCCCTTTGTTGTCACTCCCAAAATTGGGGTCTCATTGAGCGCCTTTTGCTCGATGGTGGAAAGAAATCTGCAATTGTCCTTGCTTTTGCAAGGTTCCCTGTGCACTCAGCTAGAGCACAAAAGCTGAAGACATAGAGGCATTTCGCCCTTTGTTGTCATTCCCGAAGGGAATCTGCGTTTGTTCTTGCTTAGCTTGTTCTCTGGAATCGCAGCTAACCCGCTCTAGACTAGAGCCGTTCTCGTGCAGGTGGGAGTCTGCCATAATCCTGAGCGACGGCCTAGCCACCGTCCAACGGTCTGCCGTCATCCTGAGCGTAGCGAAGGATCTCTGTATGCTGCTCGCGGCTGCTCTACAATCCCTCGACTAACCCGCTAGAAACGTCAGGTGTCTTTCGGCCCGCTCGCGTATACACTGCTGCAAAACGCCATGTACCACAGAGGAGAGCACATGCCGCAAACAGCGCAGGCGTCCGAAATTCATTCACTCTCTCAAGCCGCACGCGTCGCCGATGCTCTTGTCGCGCCCTCCAAAACCTTCAGCGACATCTCGCGCAGCGCCGCCTGGTGGCTGCCGTGCATCATCATCCTGCTATTTTCAAGCATCTTCTCGTACACCGTACTGCACCGGGTCGGCATCGCGCGCGTGAGCGAAAATGTGCTGGCCACCATGCCCCGCATGCAGGACATGATCTCGAACGCCAAACCCGCCGACGCGGTGCTCATCCGCGGCAAGTTCGAGAAAAACATCGCCAATCAGTTCTACTCCACGCCGGTCGTCACGGTTGCGGCCGGCTTCGCGGTGGCCGCGCTGTTTCTGCTCACCGCCAACTTCGTCTTCGGCGGCCGCGCGACGTATCGAGGTATGCTCGCGGTCTACTGGTACGCCCTTTTGCCCTTGGCGCTGCTTTCCTTGCTGGTCATTCTTCTGCTCACCTTCGGGGTCAACCTCGAAACCTTCCGTATCACCAATCCCGTGGGTACCAACCCGGGCTATTACCTGCCGGAGGGCACCTCACCCGTCCTCGTCGCCGCCCTGTCCTTCGTCGATATCTTTTCGATCTGGGTCTTCTGTCTCCAGACCCTGGGAACATCCATCGTGGCGCGTATCTCGCTTGGCAAAGCCTTTGCGGCCGTGGGTATCTGGTGGGTCCTTTATCTCGTGTTGAAGATCGTGCCGCCGCTCCTGTTTTCGTGAGTTTTCGTGAGGAAACGCCCCGGTCTGCTCTTCTTACCCCGCCTCTTTTGTCATCCGGAAGGGAACTGCCTATTTTTGGCGTTTCTCATAAACCGTCTCTGAAGCCGGAACCAATGGAGTCTTTTTGCACACGTCTGCACATCTTGACCATCGTTCCACGTAACGTATAAGTCGGAGCCGTTAGGTGACGGATCAACTCCGGCAGTAGAAATTCCTCATGGCCGCACGCAATAAGGATGAGAAACACCGCAAGAAGCGGCGGTGTTTCTCGTTAGATATCCAAGCGACTTAGAGGCATTCTCGTGGTAGGTGTAAAAGTCTTCAGGATGTACCTTTTGCAAGGTCTAAAGACCGCAAGGTATGAAGTCTGCCCAGGTCTAAGTTCTCCGTCATCCTGAGCGTAGCGAAGGATCTCTGTATTCCGCCGCAGCTGCTCTACACCCTCGGGAAACCGCTATGGAGCAAAGCTGGTACAGAGGGCATTTAACCCATTGTTTCCATTCCGAAGCCGGGGTGGAAAGGAATCTGCGTTGTTCTTGCTTCTGCCTGTCCTCGGTACCATCGGCTAACCCGCTTTAGATCGAAGACTTTAGATCGGAGGGTACCCGGGGAGGGGGGACCCTGGGTACGTCCGATCTTTTTCACACGCCCGGCCTAGCCGCGCAAGAATTCGAGCATGGCCTTGTTTACCTCATTGGCATGGGTCCAAATCATCCCGTGCGGGCCATCCTCAACGACATGCAATCTCGCGGTTGGAATCAACTGCGGAAGCCGCCCGCCGCTGGCCGCAAGCGGTATGATTTGGTCCTTGCTCCCATGCAGCACCAGGGTCGGCACGCTGATCTGCTTGGCATCGTCGCGGAAATCTTCAAGCCAGGCATCCACGCAGAACAACATTGCCTGGTAGCTTGACTGCGAGGCGACGATGAAGTCTGTCTGCAGCTTTGCCTCGGACACCGCATGCGAAAGAAGGCTCTGGTTGTAAAACATCTTCAAGAAAGACTGGAGAAACTCGTAACGGTCCTTTTCGATACCGGCCTTGATGTCCTCGAAGACCTTGGGATCGACCCCATCGGGATTGCCGCCGTCCTTGCGCAATGCCGGCGCGATGGAACTGACAAAACCGGCTTTCGTCACGCGCCCCTCGTTATACTTGCCCATGTAGCGCGCCACCTCGCCGCCTCCCATGGAAAAGCCGAACAGCGCCGCATCCTGCAGATCCAGCGCTTCAATCAGCTTGTACGTATCACCGGCCAGGGTGTTGTAGTCATAGCCTTCATTCGGCGCGGAGCTGCGCCCAAAACCACGGCGATCGTACGTGATCACCCGGTAGTCAGCCGCCAGCAGCGCCGCCGATTGCCGCTCCCATGAACCGCCGTTCAGCGGCCAGCCGTGTACCAGCACCACCGGCTTTCCGGTGCCGCGGTCCTCGTAGTACAGCTCGATGTCCGTATTGCTTTGCTTGCCGACCGTTAAGAATGCCATGGGAACTCCTCGTGCACTTGGATGCAAAGGAGAGCTTCGGTATCGGGCTACAGAGAATCCTCAAGCAAAACATGGTTCTCAGATGCGGATTTTCTTTATCCGAGACCATGTGCTTTCAAGCGAGTTGAGACGAGTCAAAACGAATCGAGGCTACTCGCCGCTCCAGCGTTTGAACACAAGCGATCCGTTCGTCCCGCCGAATCCGAAGCTGTTCGATAACACGTAGTCGATCTTCGCCGGCTTCGGCGTGTGCGGCACGTAGTTGAGGCGGCAAGCCGGGTCCGCGTCTTCGAGATTGATGGTGGGCGGAGCGATCTGGTGCTGCATCGCCATCACGCTGATCCCTGCCTCCAACCCTCCGGCTCCCCCCAGCAGGTGGCCGGTCATCGACTTTGTGGAACTGACCAGCAGTTCGTGATTCAGGGCGCGCTCACCGAAGACGTTTTCGATAGCCTTCGACTCCAAAGCATCGCCCAGCGGCGTCGAGGTGGCATGTGCATTGACGTAGTCGATCTGGTCCGGCGAGATGCCCGCCACGCGCAGCGCATGGTTCATCGCGCGGCGGCAGCCTTCGCCCTCGGGCGCCATACCCGTCATGTGAAAGGCATCCCCGCTCATCCCGTAACCCAGCACCTCGGCCAGAATGTTGGCGCCCCTGGCCTTGGCAAACTCCAACTCTTCCAAGATCAGGATGCCGGCACCCTCGCCGCACACGAAACCGTCCCGGTCTTTGTCAAAGGGCCGGCAGGCATGGGTGGGATCGCTGTTGCGCGTGGAAAGCGCCTTCATGGCCGCAAATCCGCCGACCGAAAGCGGGGTGATCGCGGCCTCGGCGCCGCCGGCGATCATGGCATCCGCATCCCCGCGCTGAATGATCCGGAACGCGTCCCCGATGGAGTGCGCCGAGCTGGTGCAGGCCGTGGCGGTGGCCTCGTTCGGCCCCTTGGCGCCGTAACGAATGCTGACGTGGCCGGCAGCGAGGTTAATGATGGTAGCCGGGATGAAGAACGGCGAGATGCGTCGCGGGCCGCCGTTCATCAACGCGGTGTGCTCGCGTTCAATCACATCGAAGCCGCCGATGCCGGAGCCGATATGAACGCCGATATTGTCCGCGTTCTCCGGAGTGATCTTCAGGCCGGAGTGCTTCATCGCCTCGTGCGCGGCCGCCATCGCGAAGTGAATGAAGCGGCCCATCTTGCGGGCCTCCTTCTTGTCCACGAACGCATGGGGGTCGAAGTCTTTCACCTCGGCGGCAAAACGCACAGGGTGCCCCGTCAAATCAAAGGCGGTAATTTCGGCCATGCCGCTGTGGCCGGCCATGAGGCCGTCCCAGATCTCCGGCGCGGTATTGCCGATCCCACAGATCAGACCGAGGCCGGTAACGACGACGCGACGTTGCTCCATCTTTCTTTGTAAGCCCTTCTGCTACGGCCCGGTTTTATCCCGAGCAACCGCCCTTACTTGCTCTTCTGGTGGCCTTCGATGTAATCGGTGGCATCCTTGACGGTCTTGATCTTTTCCGCATCCTCATCCGGAATCTGGATGTCGAAGGCCTCTTCAAACTGCATCACGAGCTCTACCACGTCGAGCGAATCCGCACCCAGGTCCTCCTGGAAGCTGGCGCCGGGCGTTACTTCGGCCTCATCCACCTGAAGTTGCTCAACGATAATTTGTTTGACCTTCTCATCCACTGCTGCCATTGCTTCAATCTCCTCTGATTTTGTGCCGGGGGCGACCTCGCGAGTGCGGTCGGCGCGCCTTGCCCCAGTGCCCAAGCATACTGGCGCTGCCGACACGTGTAAAGAACGCGTCTCGAGTTTGTGTGTTCTCAGTTAGCATGGAAGCGATGCCGGATGAAGCGATTCTTCCCAGCTCCGCCACAGAAACCGGCGCGCCGCCGCTCAGGTTGCGCCAGTGTTCCCGGTGCATGCCGGGGGTGTACCGGCGAATCAACCGGAGTACCCTGCTGCAACGGACGGTGCTGACCTGGATGGGATTCTATCCATGGGAATGCGTTTGCTGCCGGCGCCGTAAGTTCTTCCGGGACATCGGCCGAAGCCCCGAAGCTGCCCCGTAGATTGCCGCTCAGCGATCCTCCCCAACGGCCGCCATCGCCGGCAGCAGACCGTTGAATCCGGAGCTTCGACCCCTGTCTCTTTCTTCCAGCAATTTCGTCGTCTCCTCCAGGCTGACATCACGCAGGGTTTTGTTGATCACGCGTGTTCTCGTGTTGAGCTTCTCAAGGGTGTTCTGCACGGTGCCGACCTGCTTTTCCATCGATCCCATCAGCACCTCGAACTTGCCGAACTCGTCCTTGGCCTTGGCCAAAACGTGCCAGACCTGATCCCCTTTTTGTTGCAGATGGAGCATGTGAAATCCCATCTGGAAGCTGTTCAGGATGGCTGAGAGTGTGCTCGGCCCGGCGATCGTGACCCGGCACCGCTGCTGAATCTCTGTCTGCAGACCGTCGCGCCGCATCACCTCCGCATAGAGCCCCTCCGTGGGGAGAAACATGATGGCAAAGTTTGTTGTAACCGGCTCCGCAATATATTTTTCACAGATGCGCTTGGCTTCAGTGCGGATAGCGTTCTCAAACACCTTTCCTGCTGTGGCGATCTCCGCATGATTGCCCTCGGCGTAGCAGGTCTCCAGCCGCTCCCAGGCCTCGCGGGGAAACTTGGCGTCGATCGGCAGCAGGATCTCGCCCTGCGGGGTCGGCAGCTTGACCGCGTATTCCACCATTTCACCGGTATTCGGCTTGATCTTCACGTTTTGACTGAACTGACTTGAAGCCAGCATCTGTTCGAGCAGCATCCCCAGCTGTACCTCGGCAAAGCCGCCACGGCTCTTCACGTTGGTGAAGATACGCGACAGGTCCCCCACATCGGAGGACAGCTTGGACATCTCGCCCAAGCCGGTATGCACCTTCGTGAGCTGGTCGGTGACCGCGCCGAAGCTCTCCGTAAGCCGGCTTTGCAGGGTGGAGTGCAGCTTTTCATCCACCGTGGCGCGCATCTCCTCAAGTTTGGCCAAATTAGCCTCATTTAGCCTGTCCAGGCGCGTCTCCACCGTGGACCGGAGCCGTTCCTGGTGTGCCGCCTGGGCTTCGCCGAGCTCACCAAGCCGCGTGTGCAGGGCCTCGCGACTATCCGTATGGTGACGATGCGTGTCGGCCGTGAAGCCGATCAAGCGCTGCCCCAGGCTGGCGAGCTGACTGTCCATTGCAAGGCGCAGGCGCTCCGCCTCTGTTTTGCCGTCCCCGCGAAAGTGCTCCAGGCCCTTGTGCAACGTCTCGCCCAGAGTCTGCAAGCTGTCCAGCAATTCTTTTCGCAGCCCCGCGGCGTGCGTATCCAAACCTTCCCGTCCACGTTCGGCAGCCTCCGCGGACTGCTGCCGCAACTGCGTAAGTTCGGCCCGCAAAAGCCGCTCCATGCCTTCGAGCCGAGCCTCGTGGCGCGCGTCCACGCGGGCGAGCTGGTCGGGTATGTCGGCCCCCAGCAGGGCTTGCAGGCGCGGGTCTTGCGAGGCCTCCGGTGCCTTTGTGGGCCGGCGCAGCAAAAACAGCAGCAGCAGCAATGTAAGCGCCTGAAGGCCGAGCAGGGCAGCGATCATTTCGTCTTTCCTTCGCTTGCAGCATAACACCGGCTACCGTCGCCGCAACCTGAAAATGAGCTCCGATGGCAGATCGCCGGGGATGGTGTTTCAATATGGGAACGAGTCTGTTTTGCTCGCCGAAGGGTAGCGTCCTCGTCCTATGCGTATGTCCCGTTCCGTCGTTTCCGCCCTGTTGCTCGCGTCCGCGTCCCTTGCCCTGCCCGCCCAAACCACGATTCCGCCCAACTCGCCGCATGCAACACCTTTTAAAGACACCTCGATGCTGAAGCCGCCGGCGGGGCACAAGGTCGCCATCATCGAGTTTGAGGATCTGGAGTGCCCGGTCTGCGCGCGCGCGTTCCCCGTGCTGCACACGGCCGCGAACCAGTACCACGTGCCGCTCGAAGAGCATGATTTTCAGATTCCCTATCACCAGTGGAGCCACGAGGCGGCGACCTTTGCACACTATCTCAACGCCAAGGTTTCGCCGGAGCTGGGCGAGCAGTACCGTCGCGAGGTCTTCGCCTCGCAGCAGCGCATCAGCTCCAAGGACGATCTGACCAAGTTCACGCAGGCCTTCATGGCCGCGCACGGCAAGCAGATGCCCTTCGTGATCGACCCGGTCTTCAGCAAAGAGGTGGATGAGAGCACCGCGCTGGGCAATCGCATGGGGATCAACGAGACCCCGACCATCGTTGTCGTGACCCCGACCCGTTGGATTCAGGTCACGGACATGATGGACATTTCACAGGCGCTTACCCAGGCCCAGGCTGACGCCGGCAAGGCCGGCCCGGCTCCCGTCGCGCATCGCACGACCGCCAGCAACCGGTAGGAATCCAGGCACCTGCTGAAACCCGCTATTGAATCTGCACCAGGTCAGCCAGGGCGTGACCTGGTGCCGGCCGTGGAGCGTGAGGTTGCTGCGGCGCACGCCAGTGGTCGATGTAGCTGACCTGGTGCACGCAGCTGATGGTGCAGTTCGGCGCACAGCCCTTCTCCACCAGAAATTCGCGTTCCACGTCGGTCTTCAGGTACTCCGCGATGGGAACACCGGGATAGCCGCGCTGCTGTGAGCAGTAGCTGACCAGACCATTCTCGTCGACATATAAATAGCGCGATCCGGCGCGGCAACGCCAGTCATTCGGCTTGCCATTGGCGATCGCCTCCTGGAACCCGTTGAAGCGAGAGTACGAGCGCCGCGTCAGCGACCGTACCTCGTTCCACACCACCCGCTCGCGTTCGCCCAGCGGCTTCAGCTGGCCTGAACCGTCGTGGATGATGCCGATGGTGGAGGAAAAACCCAGTTCCAGAGCGCGCTTCGAGATCACCAGCGCATCCTCCGGGTTCTGGATGCCGCCTCCCACCACGGAATTGATGTTCACATGGAAGTCGGCATGCTCGGCAAGCATCCGCAGCTTGGCGTCGAGCACCTTGAGCGACTTCTTCGAGACCTCGTCGGGCATGATGTTGTCGATCGAGATCTGCATGTGGTCGAGCCCCGCTGCGTTCAGTCTCCGGATGCGCTCGGGCATCAACAGATAGCCGTTGGTAATCATGCCCGCGATCGCGCCGTTGTGGCGGATGCGTGCGATCACGTCATCGAGTTCGGGGTGCAGCAGCGGTTCGCCGCCGGAGATGGTGATCACCGCGGTGCCCAGGCGGCCGAGGTGATCGACGCGGTTGCGCATCTCGGCGATAGGTGTGGGTTGGGAGACGTCGTCGAACTCGTTGCAGTAGGTGCAGGCAAGATTGCACCGGCGCATGGGCACAATGTGCGCCATGTAGGGGTGCGCTGTGTCGGCGAGCGCGGAGCCGATGGATTGCAGCTCGCGCAGGCGGCGCTCGGCGGCAAGCAGACGGCGGCGAACGGTCATGCGGCGCCCTGCGGGTTTAAGTGGAACGGTGGACGCAGGCTCGGGGACACTCATAGGCTTCCCCAGTTTACCGTGTCTTTGCTGGCGCGATCTGGGGAGGCAGAGTATGCTGCGGCCGTGTCTAGAACGATCACGCGTGACGGGTTTTCCGCCGCTCTTCCCGGTATGCTTCTGGAGACAGCCCAGGGACCCGTGGAGGTGTTGGATGGGGATGAGGTCGTCGCTGTGATCGTGTCAAAAGCTGAATATGAGTCCTTGCTTGAGAGCGAGGAAGGTGGGCATTAGAGGCTTTGTGCCAGCTTCAACACATGGTGGACGACTCCCGTGCCGGCCATGAGCAACGTCTAGCGTTGGAGCACGCGCTCGAACGTAAGGCGTCCTAAGATCGTTTTGGATACCAGTACCCTCGTAAGCGCTATCCTTTCCCGATCTCCAGTCCTGCTGCGGCAGTTGAGCGTGCGTTTCGGGAAGGTGTGGTCCTGACGAGCTATGCTATCGCGCAGGAACTTGAAGACGTCATCACCAGAGCCAAATTTAGAGCCGGCGACGCCGATCTGCTTGTCTTGCCTCCCTTCCACGACACCGCCATCCTCTCGCCCGCGGACTACCTCGCGCAATGACCTCGTACACTGTTCTTCGAGGAGTTCATCCATATGCCGCGTGAGATCAACTGGAACGATGTGCTGGAGATCGGCATTCAACTACAGGAAACGCATCCGGGAGTCGAGCCGTTTTCCGTCCGCTTCACCGATCTGCATCAGTGGGTCACGGAGCTGCCGGGCTTCGTCGGCGACCCGGCCAAATCGAACGAGAGCCTGCTGGAGGCCATTCAACTCGCCTGGAATGAAGAGTATGAGGACGCAAAGCTCGCCTAGGGTCTTCTTCCTGATTCGGGAGCGCGAGCGCTGTAACGCCGGATGCTGGGAGCGCATCTCAGGGTGATTGGAGGTGTCCGATGAAACTGCGTTCCCCGTTTGCCGTTTTTGCCCTTGGCCTGACCCTAACCGCCGCTGGTCCGATTCCGCTCGCCAAGGGCTTTGCGCAGACCACCAATGAACAAACCCGCAAGGAAACCAAGGCCGAGTTGAAGCAGCAGAAGAGGGCTGACAAGACACAGGCCAAGGCCGACAAGTCGGAGGAGAAACTGGCCGGCTCCAAGCAGGCGAAGAAGGCAGCCAGGCAGCAGGATAGGGCGAACGCCGCCCAGCCCCAATAAGCTGGCTTCAACCGTAGGCGGCTTTAGCGGGAGGCGGTTTACCGGCCTCGCCGCAGTACCTGCTGCGGCAGCTTTGACCCGCTCAGGCGCAGGACCGCAAAGCATACGGCGACCCATACCACGCTGCCGGCGGCGATCGTGACCGCGTCCTGCGGATGGGTATGCGCAGGCGGCAGGCGAAAGGCCACAAAGCCGATCGCCACCGCGGCGCAGATCGCGGTCAACGCCGCCCGGCCGATCTCACCCCACTCCAGGTGCAGTAGGCTGACCAGGCGCCTGCGGTGCAGCAGCAGGGCCAGACTCACCGTCTGCGCGGTGATGCCTAGGTCCGATGCAATGGCCAAACCTTCCAAACCCTTCGCGCGGAACAGCGCCCAATACAACGGTACGGAGAGCAGCACGATCACCGTACCGTTGAGCGCCGGCACGCGTGTGTTGCCTGCCGCATAGAAGGCCCGGGCATAGATGCCCTGCACGGCCCAGATGCCCAGCGTGACGGCGAGCACGGCAAAGAGCTGCGTCGTCTCCCCTGCGTCGGCGCGGTTATACCGGCCGCCGCGGAAAAGATCCATCAGCCACGGCGCCAAGGCGATCATCCAGGCCGAAACCAGCAGACCCACGCTGAAGAGCCGCGACACCGCGCGCCCCACCGAGGCGGAGAAGTCATACATCCTGCCGCCCTGAAACAGGGAGGCGAAAAACGGCAGGGAGGCCGCGCCCGCGGCGGACCCGATGATGTTGAAGGGGGCGTTGAATAGGTCTTTGGCATTGTTGATCAGCGTGACGCCGCCGACCCGCACACTGGCGAAGTAGTTCATGAAAATGCCGTCGAACATGACCAGCGACACGCCGATCATCAAGGGAAAGCTCAAGCGCAGCCATTCGCGAAAGATGGGATCGCTGAAGCTGACGGCGGGCCGAAACCGCAGCCCGGTGCGCAGCGCCCCCAGCGTGTTGAGCAGGGCAGAGCCGACCAGCACGCCGCCGAGCACCCCCACCGCCAGCGAAAAGATGCCGAGCTGCCTGTGCAGCAGCACCGCACCCAGAATGATGCCGCCGTTATAGATCGGCGACTGCAGCGCCTGGTAGATGAAGATGCGGCGCACCTGCAGCCGCGCGCTCATCACGCTGCCCGCGAAGAAGAAGAGCTGCGCCGGCAGCATCAGGCGGGTCAAGGCGGTGCAAAGCGCGGCGCGCCCATCGCCGCGAAAGCCCTTGTTGGCCAGCGAAACATATTGCGGCGCGAAAATTTCGCCCAGCACGACGCCCGCGCCCAGCACGGCGAGCATCGTGCAGAGAATGACGGAAAGCGCACGATCGCCGCCCTCATCGTCGCCGCGCTCGCGGAAGCGGTTCAGCACGGTGATCAGCGAGATGGAGGCCGCGCCGCCGATCAGAAAGTAGTTCAGCAGGTCGGGCAGTTTAAAGGCGGCTCGGTAGGCGTCCTGCGCCACCCCGGCGCCGAAGATCGCATTGATGTACTTGATCCGCACCAGCGCCAGGACGCCCGAAAGCAGCGATCCCATCATCAGCAGCAGGGCCGCGGAGCCGACCGTGTGCACCCTGCCGCCGGTGCGGGAGGCACTCTGTCCGGGACTGGGCGCCGCCGCCACGGGGGCCATGGCCATAGGGTACTACTCGATTGCGGCCGGGTCCCGCGGCGCAAAGGCAACCAGGCGCAGCGTCTCCTGCCGCGCGGATTCGGGACGGGAGGCAGGGGAGCTGCCAGGAGCCGCAAAGCTCGGGGCCGCGGAATTCGTAGCAGCGAAACTCGGAGCAGCAAAATTCGGCTCCAGCACGAGCCGGGGACGCATGGCCTGGGGCTTTGGCGCCGTCTCCGGCTGCGGTCCGCGCCGCGCGGTCCCGTGCAGGGTGGCCGGCAACGGACGTTGCAGCGCTTCCAGCAGTGCCTGCAGCTCGGCCCGCAGCGCGTGCAGCTTCACCTGCCGGCGCACCTCGGCTCCCGCATCATAGTCGTTGTTTGGGGGAGGGGAGCTCACCGCCGGAGCGGGGGCCGGTGCCACGGAATCCATCTCTGCGGACCGGGAAACGGTGCCCAGGTCGGGCACGGGCGCTGTAAACGGCTCGGAAGCCGCCTCGCGAGCTTTGGCTTCGGTCTTGAAGACCTGCCGGGCGCCGGGAATGGTGTATCCCTGGTCATAGAGCAGGCTTTTGATTCGCAGCGCCATCTCCACATCGCGCTTGCGGTAGAGCCGCTGCCCGGTGCCGCCCTTGTTGGGCTTCAGTTGCGGAAACTCGGTCTCCCAAAAACGCAATACATAGGCGGGCACCTCGCACAGCCGCGCCACGTCGCCTATGCGGAAGTACAGCTTGTCGGGGATCTCCGGGATAACGGTTTTACGGATTGGCTGAATGCCCATGGGTAGCCTGCAATGGAGCGGATTGGGCGCACGTTCATCCGAAAACCCGCTGATTTAGGCCCAAGTATAGGCCGCCTCCCGCTCCCGTAACAGTGCATAGTGCGGTTCCGCCTTACGTCCAGTTCCAAAATGGAACGCGGTGCCGCTACAGGAAAACAGGGGAACCAGAAGAGTAAACCCCCGCCTCAAGCGTCACTTGAGGGGTTGCCGTGGTCGCCCGGTTGATGGCCCGGTCAAAATCCTTAGCTCCCGCAAGAAGCCGCCCGCATCCCACGCTTACGGCTCGCGTCCTATACTTGAGCCGCCGCACGATGCCCGACACAGTCTCCCTTCCCGCCGTTCTTCCGTCCGAACCCGCCCCTCCCGAGCCGATTCACAGCTGCCCGAGCTGCAGCCATTGGCTGCCCGACGGTACGCTCATCTGCCCGGACTGCCAAACCCTCACCTACGCTCGCCATCTAAGCGAGCTCGCCTTCAGTGCACAGCAGCTGGAGCAGGGGAGCCGCTGGCAGGAGGCGCGCGATCGCTGGCGCTCCATGCTGCTCTGGCTGCCCGAGGGCGCGGAGCAGGCCACGGCCATCCATGGCCACATCGATCGGCTGGACACACGTCTAAATGCGGAGGCCGAGCGCAAGGCCAAATGGACCAGGCGGCTGGGTCCGTTTGCGCCGGCGTTCTTTTTCCTGCTCAAGCTCAAATCAGCGTTCTTTCTGCTATTCAAGCTCAAGTTCTTTCTAGGCTTCTTCGGTTTTTTTGCGCTCTACTGGGCGCTGGCCGGCTGGCGGTTTGCATTGGGGGCGACGCTGGCCATCCTGGTGCATGAGATGGGCCACTACGTCGCGGTCAGGCGCCGTGGCCTGAAGGCCGATCTGCCGATGCTGATTCCCGGCCTGGGCGCCTATGTGAAGTGGTATGCGGCGGGCGTCTCGCGCGAGGACCTGGCCGCGATCGCGCTGGCCGGCCCGCTCTACGGTCTGGGGGCGGCCGCGTTTTGCCTGGCCATGGCATGGGCGACCCACAGTGTGGTGTGGCTGGTGATCGCCAACTTCGCCACCTGGATCAACCTGTTCAATTTGACGCCCGTGCTGGGCTTTGACGGTGCGCAGGCTGTCTATGCCCTCTCACGCGTGCAGCGTGTGCTGCTTACGCTGACCTGCCTGCTTTTTTTCGTGCTCACGGTTGCCGGCGCCAATCCGAACCGCATGGGCACGCAGTGGGTCTTTCTGATCGTGGCCGCCGGCATGGGCTGGCGCTGCTTCACGAAGGACGCTCCGGAAACCCCGCACACCGGCACCATGGTGCGATTTCTGGCGCTGATTCTGGTGCTGGGCTGCATGCTCTACCTTGCCCCGGTACCGGGTGGGCTTTAGCCGCGGCAAACAAGCGGCAAACAACAGGAGCGGCCCGAAAAGATCACCTCTAAAGCCCGGTTTCTCGCGGCTACCGGATGTGGTGCATGACCCCACGCACGTCCACGAACAGGGTTGCGATCTGGTAGGTAACGACAAAAGCCAGCGAATAGAAGAGCAACGGCCTGTCCTTCGCTTTCCAGGCAAGACGACGGCAGAAATCCACGATCCAGGCAGTCTGTGCCGTGAATACGGCGAGGGCTCCCAGGGCCGTTCCGCCGAGCAGATCCGTAGGGTAGTGCGCGCCCATGTAAAGCCGGGCAAACTCCACAACGACGAACCACGGAATGACGAACTTGCGTAAATCAGCCCGCACCATGCAGATAACGGTCACCAGCGCCGCGAAGACAGTGGCATGATCGCTCGGAAACGAATTCCAGGTGTTCAACTGCTCGAAGGAGCTCAGAAAGGCAGGATGGAAGCCAAGCGCCGGATCGAAGAAGGGACGAGGGTGGGTGGGCAGGCCATGCTGCAGGAAGCGGCTGAGCACTCCTGCGGGAATGGAGACAAGCACGCCGGCCAGCATCCGTGAACGCACCTCCTCCTCCTCCTGGAGGCGAGCGCTGAACCAGCAACCCCACAAAATAGCGAGGAACGCCACACCCGTAAAGGTGGCATAGGCATCCAGGTCATAAAGAACGATATTCAGCGTCTTGCTTCGGTAGATCCAGGTGTTCACCAAACGCGTGAGCGGCAGATCGAAGAGGCGGGGCAGGTAAACCAGGCCGGTTGCAGCACCCAGACAGCCCAGCGCCACAACGGCATCCCGGAAGAAGTTCGATTGGGAGAAGGTTCCTGCAGGCCGTTGGTCTGCAATCTTCCGATCTGTAACCTGATCTGTAACCTTCAGTGGCGATGGCTTGGCGGCAGTCTCGAGGGAGCCGCTGCGTGTGGAAGGTGTGCCTCCGGTTTCGCTACGTTCCATCGCGTTCACGGCGCCTTCATCTTACCTTAACATTGTGTCAAAGATAGGGGCCTCGAGCGGGGCTCTACGGTCACACAAAGTCACCTTTTCCAGTGCGCTGCAGATTCCGTTCGCAGATTCCGTTCGCGGCGGCTCGCCTGGGGTGCGCTGTGTTTTGTGCAGTCGATACACGGCGGAATACCTGCGATCCGGCGACGAAACCCTTTGTTTCCGACGCCTATACTCGAAGTTCTATGCCTCGTTCGCTTACCCGCTCCGCGGCGCTGCAGGCCCGCGCCGAACACTTCCTGCCCGGCGGCGTGGATTCCCCCGTACGCGCCTTTCGCGCCGTGGGTGGCCACCCGCCGTTCGTCGCCAGCGCCGAGGGCGCGTACCTCACCGATGCCGACGGTAACCGCTACATCGATATGTTCGGTTCCTGGGGACCGATGCTGCTGGGACACGCCTTTTCCCCCGCGGTCGAGGCCATTCGCGACGCCGCCGGCCGCTCCGCCAGCTTCGGCGCCTCCACCGCCGCCGAGGCCGACCTCGCCGAGCTCGTGCAGCGGTGTTTTCCGTCGGTCGAAAAGCTGCGTTTCGTCAGCTCCGGCACGGAGGCCTGCATGTCGGCCATCCGGCTGGCGCGCGGCTTCACGGGCCGGCCGTTCATCATCAAGTTCGAAGGTTGCTATCACGGTCACGCGGATGCCTTGCTGGTCAAGGCCGGCTCCGGGGTCGCCACCTTCGGCATTCCGGGCTCGGCCGGGGTGCCGGCTGAAACCGCCATGCACACCCTGGCGCTGCCCTATAACGACCTCGGTTCGGTGGAGGCCGCCTTCGCAACGCATCCTGAACAGATCGCCTGCATCATTCTGGAGCCCGTGGTCGGCAACGCCGGCACGGTGCTCCCGGCACCGGGCTTCCTGCGCGGCCTGCGCGAGTTGACCTGGAAGCACGGCGCGCTGCTGATCTTCGACGAGGTCATGACCGGCTTTCGGCTATCCACCGGGGGCGCGCAGGTTCTGTACCAGGCCGAACTCGGCGGCGACGGCACGGCCCCTGCCTGGCCGGATCTCACCACCTTGGGCAAGATCATCGGCGGCGGTCTGCCCGTGGGGGCCTTCGGCGGCCGTGCGGAGATCATGGAACATCTCGCCCCGCTGGGCCCCGTCTACCAGGCCGGCACGCTCAGCGGCAATCCCCTGGCCATGGCCGCCGGTATCGCTACGCTGCGGCATCTGCTGGCGCACGCGGACGAGGTCTATCCCCGGCTCGACCGCACCACGGCGGCCATCGCCGAGGGCGTCGCCAAAATCGCAGCCGAGCACGGCATCGCGCTTCAAACCAACCGTGTCGGCAGCATGTTCACCTGGTTCTTTACGAGCCTGCCGGTGCACGACTTCGCCGGCGCGAGTACCTCCGACACCGCCGCCTTCGCCCGCTTTCACCGCGGCATGCTGGAGCGCGGCGTCTGGCTGCCGCCCAGCCAGTACGAGGCGGCCTTCGTCTCCGCCGCCCATGGCGAGCGGGAGATCGAGGCCATTCACACCGCCGCGAGCGAGGTCTTCGCAGAAGATTTCTCGGAGGTTTAGCCAGTTATAGGTTGATCGGCAGATCACTGGATAATCTTGTAGCAATCTCTGCGCACTCTACCTCTACGCACTCTACGCAGAACAGCAAAATCGTGAGTTGTTGAAACAGATATACAGGCTTTAGGCATTTACAGGTCCTTAAGCCAATCATTGGATAATTTTGTAGAAAGGGACGCTGGAACCAATCCGTTCACTCCCGGCGCGGGCAGTCAGCCGCCCGAGCTTTCCGGTCGTGGACCGCTGCTCGAGGATGGCGTGTGGCGTGTGGCAGTCGCGAGGACGATGGAGGGCCGCAATGCGCAAGGTTTGGTCCTGGTCGGCTTGCGTGGCGTCGGCAAGACTGTTTGTCTGAATCGGCTTTGGGTTGGGGCGGAACAGGCCGGAGCCAAAGCTGTCCTGTTGGAGGCTACGGAGAGCCGGTCCTTTGCGGCGACATTGCTGCCGGAATTGCGTCGAATCCTGATCTCCCTGGATCTGGCACCAGTGCCGGCGATAAGGCAAGGCGGGGAATGAGGGTCTTCCGCAGCTTCGTTTCTGGGCTCAAGTTGCGTACCGGCGAACTGGAGCTTGAGTTCAGCGGCGTGGAACCGGAGCGCGGAGCGGCCGACAGTGGTGATCTAGAGGCCGACTGAGTCAACTGCTCGGCTCCGTCGCGGAGGCCGCGCAGGAACGAGGTACCGCGCTCATTCTGTGCATCGATGAGCTGCAAAATCTCTTCGAGCGGGAATTCAGTGCGCTGATTATGGCGGCTCACCGGGCAAGTCAACGCAATCTCCCCTTCTTCTGCTCGGAGCCGGCTTGCCGCAGATCGTTGCTCCGGCGGGGCGCTCGAAATCGTATGCGGAGCGGTTGTTTCGCCACCCCGAAATTGGTCCGCTCGAGCCCGAGGACGCCTGTTCCGCCCTGCAAAAACCCGTGCAGGAGGCCCATGTGTCATTTACCCCGGAGGCGCTCTCCATCATCTTGGAACAAACACAAGGGTATCCCTGTTTCCTGCAGGAATGGGGTAAGGAGGCCTGGAACACAGCGGCAGGCCCGAAGATCACCGCGAACGACGTTCATAAAGCCTCCCCCCCTGATTCTGCGGAACCTGGACCGAAGCTTTTTCAGGGTGCGTTTTGACCGTTTGACGCCCAGCGAGCAGCAGTACCTTCGCGCCCTGGCGGACCTTGGGCCTGGAGCACATCGCTCCGGCGAGGTGGCAGGCGTCTTAGGTGTGAGTACGAACAAGCTAGGCCCCAGGCGGGATTCCCTGATCAAAAAAAGGCATGTTGTACAGCCCTTCGTTCGGTGAGGTGGCCTTCACCTTCCCGTTGTTCGACGCTTTCACGAAGCGTGTGATTCCGGCCCCAAGGGCGTTGTAGCGGGCTGCCGCCTCCGGGGGATTGGGGGCAGGCATTGCGTTCCGCTACAAAGGCGGGCATGCATTCCGACCACCTCTCCGACTATCTTTCCCTTGAAGGCCCTGTAGAACGGCTGAACGGGCAGCTGATCCTGCGCATTCCGCTGGAAGCGGGCGGCCAGCGGCTGCGCCAAACCCTCTGCCCTCAATCTCCCATAGAGGGAACGGATCTGATCGTGGCGCTGCCGGACTGGCTTGCCTCGCGTTTCCGGCTCGTGGAAGGCAGCGCCGTCCATCTGGACGACCGCTGGGGCCGACTGAACATTACACGGGTTCATTGAGGGCTGGATCGCGAGATGAGCTAAGCCGCCTGTGCGGTTTGTCTCCCGCCGGGCTCCATCCAGAGCTTGCCTACGACGATCAACACCGCCAGGATCACGGTGCACAGCGCGAAGACGCGGCGCACGCTCGTGAACTCCGCCAGGATGCCGGAGAGCACCAAGCCGCCGACCTGCGCCGTGAAGATGGCCGACATCACCGTGGAGCCGACGCGGCCCATCAAGGCCGGCGGGGTCTCCTGCTGAATCATGGTCTGCGAGGGCACGATGATACCGCTCGCGGCAAAGCCCACGAGGAAGCAACCCGCGATCGCCGCGGCCACATGGGCCACCAGCGCCATCAGCAGCGTCCCCAGCGCGATGCCGCTCAGCCCCAGGTAGACCAGGGTAGCTTCGCGCGTGCGCTTGGCCAGCAGATTCAACAGGTTTACGCCGACCAGCAGGCCGAAGCCGATCATCGCGCTGACCACGCCGAAGGTGCGCGTGGAGGCGTGGAGGTTGTCGCGCACATAGACCGCCACCAGCGGGCCAAAGCAGCCCATCACGAACATGCCCGCGCCCAGGGCGACGATGACGAACAGCAGCGCTGGGTGATGCACGATAAAGCTCGTCCCCGCGCGCATATCGGTGAAGACCCGTGTGAGCCCGGCAGCCTCCGTTTCGGAAGTCTTTCCGGCGCCTGGCCGCGGCGCGGCCGGCTCCCTCGCTCCGGTTTTGAGCGCAATGGACGCGATAAACGACGCGCTGAGCACAAACGAGAGCGAATCGAACAGGTAGCAGCTGCGCGCCCCCAGGCTGGCCACCAGAAACGCCGCCGTCGAAGGCCCCACGATGCGCATGATGAAGAACGCCTGCTGCAGCAGCGCATTGGCCGAGCGCAGACCATGGAACGGCACGACCGAACGGATAGCCACACCCTGGGCCGGCCCGAAGAAGCTGGAAACGACGCTGATGGTCGCCAGCACCAGATAGAATCCCCACGCCGTGTGCACCGCCAGCAGCAGCAGGCAAAGCCCGGCGCGCAGCAGATCGCTCGTAATCATGGTCGGCTTCAGCGGCCAGCGATCCACAAACACGCCACTCAGGATGCCCAGCAATGCGATGGGCAGCAGATACGCGATCTGCAGACCCGTAATCTGCTGCGGCGTGGCATGGAGCCGAAACGTCATCACGCTGATCACGGCGAACAGCGCCAGAAAATCACCGAAGACCGAGACGATCTGCGCGTACCACATGCGCCGCAGCGGCCCGATGCGCAGCACCTCGCGCATCCCGAGCGGATCGGCCGCCGCGGCGGCTGCCGGCGCGGCCTCGGTGGGGTCGGGTGAAGAGATGGAAATGTCTTCGCCCGGGTCGGCGGTGGAGGAAGAGGTCTGCGCGTTCATGCTTATTGCACCCTGGGTTCGGTTGTCTGCAGCCGGAGCCGGTCAGAGCCGGTCCATGTTGCGGCGTCTTGGCACAGTGTACGCAAAGCTGGGGGGCGGTTCCCCTGACGATCTACCGCGAAGGCACCCTCGCGCCGCTTCTCTCTAGGAAGGGCTCCATCCTGCAACTTCCAACGTCACCCTGCCGGGAGAACCGCTCTAGTCGCCGTCCCCGAGCAATTCGACCAGCAACACCTGCTCGTCATTGTCGATCTCGCGCAGTTTGACTTCGATAATCTCTTTGCGGCTGGTGGGCACGACGCGGCCGGTGTATTTGGCCTCGATGGGCAACTCGCGGTGCCCGCGGTCAATCAGCACCAGCAGCTGCACGCTATTGGGCCGGCCGTGATCGAACAACGCATCGAGCGCCGCGCGGATGGTGCGGCCCGTGTAGAGGACGTCGTCCATCAAAATAATGTCGCGGCCGGTTACGTCGAAGCCGACCTCACCCTTTTCGACCACGGGCCGCACATCGCGTTTGGACAGGTCGTCGCGATAGAAGCTGATATCCAGCACACCGACATCGACCGAATGACCTTCAATACCGGCGATGACCTTGGCGATGCGTTGCGCCAACGGCACGCCGCGGCGCTTGATCCCGACCAGCCCCAGATTCGTCGCTCCGTGATTCCGCTCCACGATCTCATGGGCGAGCCGTACCAGCGTGCGCTCGATCTCCGAGCCGGACATCAGTCGTCCCTTTTCGCGCAGCTGCGGCGGGCGCACGGGATTGTCGTTCGGCTTCGTTGCAGCAGGCTGGAAGGAGGCTGTGTCGCTCACGCCCTGATGATACCCGATGACCCGACAATCCCGGCCCATCTCAGCGGGCTAACCACGCAAAGGCCCCCGCAGAGGCACCCCCGCAGAGGCCTACCTTCAGGCCGCGCGCCGCCGGCCCAGCAGCAGCCCCGTCAGGCCCGCGGTGACGGCCGCCAGCAGCAGATACAGCGTACCGGTCACCGCGGTCATCCACAGCAGGAAGCCGACGCGGAACTCGGGTATACCCAGCAGCCGCACCACCGGCGCGGCCGCGTCGCCGTACTGCGCCTGCGTGGTGCTGCGCACCTGGGCGAAAGCCGCGGCCAGCTGCGTATCGATCTCATGGCTGTGCAGGGCAAACCGCGCCACGATCACACCCACCGTGAACACCACTGCCGTGCACACCAGGATCAGCACGCCGGTGAGCAGGCCCAGACGTGCCGCGAAGCTGCCGTACACGCCCCCGCCCCCGGAGGCTCCGCCGGCCTGCGAACGCGTGTTGTAGAAGCTGACGGTGAGGATCGGCGCGCTGAGAATCCAGAGCCAATCCAGAAACAGCAGCGGGGTAAACACAATCGCCCCCAGCCCCAGAACCAGTGCGATCCCACTGCTGAGCAGGGCGTATTCGACGGCCATCGGCCAGCGGGTCGCCCCCCGTCCGCGGGCGCGCCGCAGCCTGGCCAGCGGGTCGTTGCCGGCTGCGGCTTCGGGGATCTCCGCCACGGCAGCCGCGGTGCGCTCGCCGTAGCTCCGGGCCTCCGCGGCGGCCCCCTGCTGCAACTCTTCGGAGAGAAAAATCTGGGGTGCGCCGCACACATGGCAGTACGTCAGTTGTCCCCCATCCAGCGTCAAGGGATTGCGGCAGCGGATGCAGGGTCGTTCGGTCACCTCTTTGAAGCTATCCGACCCGCGCGGCTTCGGCAATGCGGCGAACGGCAAGCAGCCCCGGAACACTGTGGAGCCGGGTGCCTGCTCACGCCTCCATCCCTGTATTTACTCTCAGACCTTCACGCCTCATTGCTCACGCTCCCCATCCCCATGCCGGTTCAAACTCTTCGGCAGATCCAGCGCGAGCAGCCCGATGTGCGTTCCCCCGTCCCCCGGTTTCACGCTGACCACGTGCTGGTGCTGCGGTGAGCCGGTGCGCAGCTCCAATTCGTCGTGATCACCGGAACTCCGGCCGTCGGTATCGCAGCCGAGCCCCTGCGCGGTACGTATAGGCTGCCCGACCGTCTGTGAGGCGCGGCAGGTAATCACCGCGCCGTAGCGGCCCATGTCCCTGCGATAGAAGTCGAGCACCTTGGATTGCGGGTCGCCGGTTTCGAGCTCCAGCGCATGCACGCCCAGTTTGAACTCCCCAAAGCTCAAGTTCACGTCCGCCGCGCCGTCCTCTGCATTCTTGTTGTGCACGGTCGTAGCACCCGGATACAGCGTCAACCCCAGCCCGGCTACCGCGGCGGCATCGTCCGTTTTCACGTGCATGGAACCGAACGGCGTACCGATCTCCACATCGTCGTTCTGGCCATTCTTATGGGTTTCCACACGGCAGCCCACCAGGCTCAGACATAGGCCCAGACACAGACCCAGACACACGCCCAGGCGCATGACGCAC
>CAXTBJ010000045.1:0-2580 GCA_964242585.1 uncultured Bryocella sp. | reverse complement strand
GCTCAGACATAGGCCCAGACACAGACCCAGACACACGCCCAGGCGCATGACGCACACATACGGTAGCGATGCTTTGAAGCGCATGGGGGAATTCCTCCGGCGGCCAACACCGCGCAGCGGCGGTCGTTGCAACCGAACATACGCCAGAGAAGGGCTCGCGGTTCCAACTTTTGTTGAACTTCGCCTATCGTTTCTCGTATCTCGAATCGCCTGTCTCTGAAACGTTCGTGGATCGCCTTTGCCGGCGTTCGCCCCGTTTCGCCGCACGCTCAGCCGGCCATATTCTACAGACAGCGGCTCCGCCCCTGTACACTGGGCATCGCGCAGTTCCGAGCCGTTTTCGCCGCGTGCAGGCCCCGGTAAGCGGGGGCCGGCGGCAAAGACACTCCATTTCGCACCGAAGGACACCGGACCCGTATGAGCTCAACGCAAACCTCTCCCCTCGCCGAACCCGTGACCGGATCGGACCTCGATCAGCTCTCGATCAACACCCTGCGCCTACTCGCGGTCGACCAGGTGGAGAAGGCCAAGAACGGCCACCCCGGCGCCCCGCTGGGCTGCGCGCCCATCGCGTACCTGCTCTTTCACAAGTTCATGAAGTACAACCCGCACGATCCGCTCTGGTCGGATCGCGACCGCTTTGTGCTCTCGAACGGCCATGCGTCCGCGCTGCAGTATGGCGTGCTGCACCTGGCGGGCTATGACCTGCCGCTCGATCAGTTGGAGCAGTTTCGCGAGTGGGGCTCGCACACCCCCGGGCATCCGGAGTATGGCGAAACACCGGGTGTGGAGGTCACCACCGGCCCGCTCGGTCAAGGTCTTGCCGAAGCCGTGGGTCTGGCGATTGCGGAAAAGCACCTCGAGGCGGTGTATAACACCGGCGAGTCGAAGATTGTCGATCACTACACCTACGTGCTTTGCGGCGACGGCGATCTGATGGAGGGCGTCTCGCACGAGTCGTGCTCGCTGGCCGGTACGCTGCAGCTCGGCAAGCTGATCCTGCTGTATGACGACAACCTCATCTCCCTTGACGGTCCCACCGATCTCGCCTTCACCGAGGATGTGACGGAGCGTTTCGAGGCCTACGACTGGCACGTCCAGTTTGTCTCCGACGGCAACGATCTCGGCGAGCTGAACATGGCCATCGAGGCCGCCAAAATGGAACGCACCAAGCCCTCGCTCATCCGTGTGCGCACGGTCATCGGCTACGGCTCGCCCAAGCAGGGCACCAAGGGCGTGCACGGCGAGGCGCTCGGCACCGAGGCCACCAAGGCGACTAAAAAGTTTTTCGGCTTTCCCGAGGACAAGAGCTTCTACATCCCGGAGGAGGCGCTCGGAAACTGGCGGGAGGCCATCCCCAAGGGCAAAAAGGCGCAAGAGGATTGGCAGACCAACTTTGAGGTTTATAAGAAGGAAAATCCCGAGCTGGCAGCCCAATACACCCGCTGCACGGAGATGAAGCTGCCGGATGGTTGGGAGAAAGCGCTGCCGACCTTTCCCGGCGGCCCGGATGCCAAACCGGTGGCCACGCGTAATGCCGGGCAGGTCATCCTGAACGCGCTCGGCGCGGTGCTGCCGGAGCTCTTCGGCGGCGCGGCCGATCTTACGAGCTCGACCAAGACGATCTTCAAAGATTCGGGCAACTTCCACCAGGACCCCAAGGGCCGCAACGTCTTCTTCGGCGTGCGTGAGTTCGGCATGATGGCCGCGGTCAACGGCATCGCCGCGCATGGCGGTCTGCTGCCCTTCGGCTCCACGTTCTTCACGTTCTCGGACTACTGCCGTTCGGCGCTGCGCATGGGCGCGCTGCAAAGCTCGCACTCGCTGTACATCTTCACGCACGATTCGATCGGTCTGGGCGCCGACGGCCCCACGCACCAACCCGTCGAACACCTCATGGCGCTGCGTGCCATCCCGCAGCTCACCGATTTCCGGCCCGCGGATGCGAACGAGACAACGGCCTGCTGGAAGCTGATGATCGAGCGGCACTCGGCGTCCTTCCTCGCGCTCTCCCGCCAGGATCTGCCCGTCATGGACCAGACGGAATACAAGATCATGGAAGGCGTGCCCAAGGGTGCCTACGTGCTCAAGGAGTATGGCAAAGATGTGATCCTGGTCGCCACGGGTTCCGAGGTGGAACTGGTGCTGAAGTCCGCCGAAGAACTGAAAGCGCAGGGCATCCACGCCACCGTCGTCTCCATGCCCAGCTTCGCAATCTTCGAGGAGCAGCCGGAGGCGTACAAGATGAGCATCTTCCCGCACGGTGTGCCGAAGATCTCGGTCGAAGCCGGCGCGACGATGGGCTGGTGGAAGTACATCGGCCGCGACGGTATCGCGATTGGCGTCGACCGCTTCGGTGCCTCGGCCCCCGGCCCGACTGTGCTCGATAAGTTCGGCTTCAACGTGGGGAACGTCGTAGAAAAAGCGAAGTCGCTGGTCAAGAAGTAAATCCTGCACCGCACGAACAGCAACGGCCGGCCCAAAGGGCTGGCCGTTGCCGTTGCCCCTCACGGCTGCCCGGTAAAAGGTGGTAACCGCTCCCCCCTGCCCAGATACATGCCTTCCCGCAACGGCGTTTAT